>CAZSXI010000131.1:0-6468 GCA_964611045.1 uncultured Cocleimonas sp.
GCAGAGGCTTCCATGAATTTTAATTTTTCACGTATGACAACCATTTCGGTGTCAGTGTTATCTCTATCTATGCTAAGTGGTTGTAGTAATCTTGGTGAAGGATTCAATTCTGCTAAGCAGACCTTTTCACAAAATGCTCCTGTAAAAATTAATCGCGCTGACCCATACGATGGTTATTACGGTAGTGTGAAGAAACAGAACCAAGATGCCGTATATAGCCCAAAAACTACGCGCACATACTCCAAGTCACTCTTCAAAACGTCAGCACCTGAACGCTATACGGTAAAAAGAGGCGATACTTTATGGGGAATCTCTCATAAGTTTTTAAATAACCCCTCATACTGGCCCGAAATTTGGGACGTGAATCAAAAAGTACAGAACCCACACCGTATATACCCTGGTGATATTCTTTATATTTATGAGGGTGGAACAAGAAATATTAGACAAGCAAATGGTTCTTTCGTAGAAAAACTAGTCCCACAATTACGTATTGAACGTAGAGGTGGTGGCGAGCCAATCTCAACACTAGCTCCATTCTTAGTTTGGCCACGTGCTATGGATGAGCACACAATCAAAAAAGCACCCTATATTGTAAACGCTAGAGAAGCTAATCTACTCATCGAAAAAGGTCAGACTGTTTATGTAAGAAACCTTGCTGATCGTCACCCTGGTGGGCGTTATGCTATTTTCCATACAGGCAAAAAAATCAAAGACCCAGAGTCTGGAAGAGAGTTTGGCAACGAAGTTGTATACACGGGATTCTTAGAAGTTGAGCAACCTGCATTAAACGCTGAAGTTGCCACTGCAACCGTTTCAGAATCAATCCGTGAAATTCGCCCTGGTGATCGCTTACTTTATATTGAAGATGAAACACATTCTTTAAACGCGCCTATACAAATTCCTAACCGAAAAATTCGTGGTTCGGTTATCTCATTATTTGATGCTGAAATAATTAGCGCCCAAACACAGGTTATTGTAATCAACAAAGGTGCGCGTGATGGCATTAAAGCAGGTTACACTCTAGGTATTTTTGCACCAGGGAAAACGGTTAATGATCCTTACAACAAAACAAAACAAAAGTATTTTTGGAACCCTGTAACAGCGACCGAAGTGAAACTACCACCAGGTCGTGCGGCTACTGCAATTGTTTATAAAGTACTTGATGGCATCAGTTATGCATTGATTAACGAATCTACACACGAAGTTAAGACTGGGTTTAAAGTAGGTAACCCGTAAAACCAAGTAATCGTTTTATTACACTCTGAAAAGCCCTCGTATCCTTTATACTAGGGCTTTTTTGTTTCCTCAAAAGCTTATGAAAAACACCGAAGAATTAGAAAACTGGATAAGACTATGGCGCGTATCTGGTGTTGGCTCAAAATATTTTCAGAAACTACTCGAAAGCTTTGATACTCCCACGGATGTTTTTAATGCATCCTCCTCATCACTCAAACAAGCAGGAATTTCGCAAAATCTTGCCGATGCCATTATTGACGCAAAAGGAAGTGATTCTGTCGCACCAGATTTAGAATGGCTAAACGCCGCTGATAATCACTACATTGTCACCATCAATTGTCCAGAATATCCTAGTCTGCTTAAGCAAACTGACAGCGCTCCGCCACTACTTTATGTACATGGCGATCTATCCATCATCAACGATCCGCAACTTGCGATCGTTGGTAGCCGTAACCCCACCCAAAGCGGAATGACCAGCGCCTATGACTTTGCAAAATATTTAGGTCAAACAGGCTTGTGCATCACTAGCGGACTAGCTTTAGGCATTGATGGTTCAGCCCACCAAGGTGCATTGGATGCAGGCGCGCCAACCATTGCTATCATCGCCACCGGTATTGACCGTGTTTACCCTGCCAAACATCGTAATTTGGCGCACCAGATTGTAAAAAATGGAGCGATTATCAGTGAGTTTCCTATTGGCACACAACCACGTTCGGGAAACTTCCCACGTCGTAACCGTATAATAAGTGGTTTAGCCCACGGTACATTAGTCGTTGAAGCTGCATTAAAAAGTGGCTCCCTTATTACCGCCAGATTAGCCAGCGAACAAGGACGAGAAGTTTTTGCGATTCCTGGATCAATCCATAACCCACTTGCAAAAGGTTGCCATCTACTCATCCGCCAAGGCGCAAAGCTTGTCGAAAATGCGCAAGATATATTGGAAGAGATGAGCGCGGTGATTGACCTATCACAAATTAATCAAGTAACTATGACCGCCAGTCATGAAGAAGCAGAAACATCCGTTAACACTGAGAGTGTAGACCCTGACCACCAAGTCTTATTAGATAAAATGGGCTACGACCCAATTTCAATCGACAATCTGGTTGCTTCTACAGGATTCAAGCCAGAATCTATCGCTGCCATGCTCTTAATTCTGGAATTACAGAATCAAGTCTCATCAAATGGTGGTGGCACGTACACTCGCATTGGAAGTTAAGAGCTTCTCTATTAAGTTAGGCTAGAAACAGGTCTTTTTATAGTCCACCCCCCTTCTTTTATGCCGTTTTGTATACAGAATCTCTGTACAAAACAGCATAAAACCGAGGGGGTGGATAAGAAAAATAGAGGTTTAACAACCGCTAATCATAAAACGCCCCATTACCACCACCAATAGTCAGGTGGTAGCACCGCTCAAACGTCGTCAGATGACATAAATCAACATTTCCTATAGAATGCACAGCATATACCCCTGTAATATTGAGCTTTATTTATTTCTTACCCTTTGAAATGACTCTAGATTGAGTTATTTATAGAAATATTGTGCTCTATGAGTTGAGACCCCAATACATGAAAGAAAATACACTGGATGTACTTTTTTACCTGTTTGATAATTATTCAGAATCAAGCGATGTAAATCAAAATCGCGAAATTTTACAAGGCTACCTCAAGGATGCAGGTTTCTTAAATACGCGTATCAACAGAGCCTTTGACTGGCTAGAAAGCCTTGCGGATGATAACAACATTTATCTATCTCAGCCTAAAGCAGCTTCTATTCGCCATTTTTCAAAATACGAAATGCGTTGGCTTGACCAAGAATCCCAAGATTACATGCTTTCATTAGCACACGGTGGCGTACTAACGCCTGAAATGTTTGAACGCACGATTGACCGTGTTTTATCGCTTGGTGATAAAGAGTTTGATTTAAATCGTTTGAAGTGGGTAATCCTCATGCTACTTCTTAATCAGCCTGATTCTGAGGCTGAGTATATTTGGATGGATGATGTGGCGTTAGGAGAAGAGGCGCCCGTCTACCACTAAATTATTATTCAGAGCATTCATCTTTTGGCCCAGCACGGCGTTGCAGTCGCGCTCTGAACCAAAATCTAAACGCTCTGAACAATAATTAATATCTAGCTCATTCCTTAATCAATTTATCATTATTTTCTCTTTCATTTATTCCATCCTAAAAAATCTCTCTTTACTCTTCTTTAGTTTCCAGTGTATTGTTGCCCGTTATTTCAACCCTATAAGATCTTTAGATGGGAATATGTTGAGATAAAAATTAGCGTAATTTTTCAGATTTATTCTAAAAGTGAAGTTAATAGCACGGCTATTGGCTGAATTTTTAGAATGAATCTGGATAATTCAAGCAATTTTTATTCAACATATTCTCGTCTGAAGGTCTTATTACATAAAGACAATTAAGTAATATGGGCAGATCACTCGTCATTGTGGAGTCGCCAGCCAAAGCGAAAACCATTAATAAATACCTTGGCAAAGATTTCATTGTTAAATCCAGTGTGGGACACGTACGTGACCTTCCAAAGGGTGGCGGTGGAAATACCAAAGGTAAAAAGAAAGCACCCACACTGGCACAGCTCACCAAGGGTATGTCAGATAAAAAGAAAGAAGCATTTAAAAAGCAACGTGATGAAGGCAATCTCATCAGGCGCATGGGCATCGACCCTAACAACGGCTGGACAGCACAATACGAAATCCTACCTGGCAAAGAAAAAGTGGTTGCCGAACTCCAAAAACTTGCCGCCAAAGCCGACAAAATCTATCTCGCGACCGACTTGGATAGAGAGGGTGAGGCGATTGCGTGGCACCTTAAAGAAGTTATCGGCGGTGATGATGACCGCTATGAGCGGGTTGTTTTTAACGAAATCACTAAAACAGCCATTCAAGAAGCCTTTGAGAAACCTGCCAAATTAGACGTTGATCGTGTTGACGCACAGCAAGCTCGGCGTTTTCTTGATCGCGTGGTTGGCTTTATGGTTTCGCCACTATTGTGGTCAAAAATTGGTCGTGGTCTTTCAGCTGGGCGCGTGCAATCAGTTGCGGTTCGCTTAATTGTTGATCGTGAACATGAAATCAATATATTCAACCCTGTCGAGTTTTGGGATATTCATGCAGACTTAGCCACTAAATCAGGCGAAGCATTACGCGTAGAAGTTACCAAAGATAACGGCGCACCATTCAAACCTGTTACCGAACAGCAAACAATGGAAGCGGTTGGCAAATTAAAAACTGCCGACTACTCACTGCTAAAGCGTGAAGACCGCGCAACCAGCAGCAAGCCAAAAGCACCATTTATTACTTCGACTTTACAACAGGCTGCTAGTACGCGCTTCGGCTACGGTGTAAAACGTACCATGGGCTTAGCACAACGCTTATACGAGCGTGGCTACATCACTTATATGCGTACCGACTCAACCAACTTGAGTAAAGACGCGCTTGAAAGCGTGCGAGAGTTTATTGGTAAAAAATACGGTAAAGATTATTTACCAAAAGCGCCTAATTTTTACGGTTCAAAAGAAGGCGCGCAAGAGGCGCATGAGGCGATTCGCCCCTCTAACGTAAAAGTCATGATGAGTGACCTTCAAGACGTTGGCGATGATGCAAAAAAATTATACGAACTAATCTGGCGACAGTTTGTGGCGTGTCAGATGGTGCCTGCAAAATACGATTCAACACGCCTTATTATTCAAGCAGGTCAATATAATCTGACGGCTTCAGGGCGTACGTTACGCTTCGCAGGTTGGACAAAAGCCTTGCCTGTTCTGAGCAAAGAAAAACCAGATTTGCCCGATTTAAAACAAGGCGAAGCGCTTAACTTGATTGAGCTTGATCCACAACAACACTTCACTAAACCACCACCGCGTTACACCGAAGCATCGTTGGTTAAAGAGTTGGAAAAATGTGGCATTGGTCGCCCATCAACTTACGCATCTATCATTTCTACAATTCAAGATCGTGGTTATGTAAAAGTGGATTCACGCCGTTTCTTTGCCGAGAAAATGGGCGAGATTGTTACCAAGCGTTTAGTAGGTAGTTTTGAAGAGCTGATGAATTTCGACTTCACCGCCGAAATGGAAAAAGAGCTGGATGAAATCGCCGACGGAAAGTTAAAGTGGAAAGACGTACTCGATGACTTCTACAAAAACTTTATCACCACATTAGATAAAGCCAAAGAAGAACCCGCAAGCGGCGGCATGAAAACCAATGAAATGGTGATGACCGATATTGAGTGCCCAAGCTGTAGCCGCAATATGGGGATCCGCACTGCTGGCACGGGTGTTTTCTTAGGTTGTGATGGCTATAATTTGCCACCTAAAGAGCGTTGTAAAACAACGGTCAATCTCGTCCCTGCCGAAGAAACTATCGACGTAAATAATGAAGACGCTGAAACCGAAGCACTAATGGCAAAGCACCGCTGTAAGAAGTGTGATGCGGCAATGACCAGCTATTTTATTGACGAGACTAAAAAGCTTCACGTTTGTGGTGACAACCCAGAATGTAATGGCTACGAAATCGAAAAAGGCACATTTAAACTTAAAGGCTACGAAGGTCCAGTGGTTGAATGTGAGAAATGTGGGCACGATATGCACCTCACCACAGGACGTTTTGGCCCGTACATGAAGTGTAGCAACGAAGAAGGTGAGTGTAAAAACACCCGTAAAATTTTACGCAACGGCGAAGTCGCACCACCGCGCGAAGACCCTGTACACCTTCCTGAATTAGAATGTGAAAAATCCGATGCTTACTTTATATTACGCGACGGTGCTGCTGGCTTATTTATGGCTGCAAGCACTTATCCTAAATCACGCGAAACGCGCGCGCCTTTAGTTGAAGAATTAATACGTTTTAAAGATCGTATTTCACCTAAATTCACCTACTTAGCAGATGCCCCAGCCGAAGATGCTGATGGCAACAAAGTGGCCGTACGCTTTGACCGTAAAACCAAAGAGCATTATGTACGTACCGATAAAGACGGTAAGGCAACAGGTTGGTCAGCGCGCTTTGAAGATGGAAAATGGGTAGAGCGCTTACCTGCGAAGAAAAAGCCTAGGAAGAAGGCGGTTAAAAAGAAAGCTGTAAAGAAAAAATGATTTGCTCCCTCTCCCTAGCAGGGAGAGGGCTGGGGTGAGGGGTGAAACGCAAAAAGTGTATTTAACCGTGAGCTTTCTACCCCCCCCCCAAACCACCCCCCCCGAGGGGGGGGGGGGCGGT
>CAZSXI010000132.1:0-6448 GCA_964611045.1 uncultured Cocleimonas sp.
CTGCTTTCCTGTTCTCTTCATAAGCACGAATTTCATCCGCATGCTTCAACGTCAATCCAATATCATCCAAGCCATTCAGCAAACAGTACTTACGAAATTCATCAACATCAAAACCATAAGTCTTACCCTCTGATGTAATAACCTGCTGTTTTTCTAAATCAACCGTTAGCTCATAGCCTTCATTCACCTCTACAGCTTTAAATAATGCATCAACATCATCTTCTGATAAAACCAAAGGCAACAAGCCATTTTTAAAACTGTTATTAAAGAAGATGTCGGCATAACTCGGCGCAATCACCGCACGAATACCGTAATCATCCAATGCCCAAACCGCGTGTTCACGTGAAGAACCACAACCAAAGTTCTCGCGAGCCAAAAGAATCGAGCCACCTTGGTAACGTGCTTGATTCAATACAAAGTCTTTTTTGATTTCACGCTTTGAATGGTCCATACCCGGCTCGCCTGCTTTCACATAGCGCCAGTCATCAAATAGTGTTGGACCAAAACCTGTTTTGCTAATGGATTTTAAATACTGCTTGGGGATGATGGCATCAGTATCTACATTTGAACGATCTAGTGGAATCACTAAGCCTTTATGTACGGTAAACTTTTCCATGATTATATTCCTCTTACATCGACAAAATGTCCTGCAATTCCCGCAGCCGCAGCCATCGCTGGGCCAACCAAATGCGTACGACCACCTTGTCCCTGCCTGCCTTCAAAATTACGGTTAGAAGTCGATGCACAACGCTCGCCTGATTCTAATTTATCCGCATTCATCGCTAAACACATTGAGCAACCCGGTTCACGCCATTCAAACCCTGCATCGGTGAATATCTTATCTAAACCCTCATCTTCTGCTTGTTTTTTCACCAAGCCAGAACCGGGTACAACCATTGCTAATTTAATATTATCGGCAATCTTCTTGCCTTTAACCACAACTGCCGCTTGGCGCATATCTTCGATACGAGAATTGGTACACGAGCCGATAAAGATTTTATCAACAAGGATTTCATTAATAGCCTCACCTGCCGTCAAGCCCATGTATTCAAGCGCATCGCTGATAGACTTACTTTTCACTGCATCCTCTTCATCGGCTGGGTCGGGTACTTTTGCATTCACCGATAACACCATTTCGGGCGATGTTCCCCATGTAACTTGTGGATCAATACTGCCTGCGTGTAAGCGAATAATTTCATCAAATTCTGCATCGTCATCCGATACTAAATCTTTCCACGCCTCAACCGCTTTATCCCACGTTGCGCCTGTTGGCGAATAGGGGCGACCTTTTACATAGTCAACTGTGGTGTCATCAACCGCGATCATACCAGCGCGCGCACCCGCTTCGATCGCCATATTACAAACCGTCATGCGGCCTTCCATCGACAAGTCTTCAATCGCCTCGCCTGCAAATTCAATCGCAAAACCTGTACCACCTGCCGTACCAATCTCGCCAATAATTGCCAACACAATATCTTTTGCAGTAACACCTTCGCCAACTTTACCGTCAACGCTGACGAGCATATTTTTCATTTTCTTTTGGATCAAACAACCCGTTGCCATTACGTGTTCAACTTCGGATGTGCCGATACCATGAGCCAACGCGCCAAATGCACCGTGCGTAGAGGTATGAGAATCACCACACACCACCGTCATGCCTGGTAAAGTCGCGCCCTGCTCTGGACCAATAACATGAACAATGCCTTGTCGAATATCATCCATGTGAAATTCATTAATTTTGAATTCTTTACAGTTTGCATCCAGTGTTTCAATCTGGATTTTAGCCACAGGGTCGCTAATACCAGCCGTTCCTTTACCACGATCTGCGGTGGTAGTCGGCACATTATGATCCGGCACTGCGACAATAGATTCTTTGCGCCACAAACCACGACCCGCCAAACGCAAACCTTCAAACGCTTGTGGTGAAGTCACTTCATGCACAAGATGGCGGTCTATATACAACAAACCCGTACCATCATCTTCTTGGCGCACCAAATGCGCATCCCATAATTTGTCGTAAAGTGTTCTTCCAGCCATGACCTACTCCTTTCGTATCATGCTAGTTTACTCTTCTTTTATATATAACTATAATAGCAAATAATTATAATTTTAATTCCTGTTAGTTATTATGGATTTTAACACCTATACATCATTTATAGCCGTTGCAGAACACGGCACATTTTCCAAAGCTGCCAATGCACTTTTTATTACACAACCAGCGATCAGTAAGCGCATCGCAATGTTAGAAGAACAACTTGGTAGTCAACTATTCGATAGAATCGGTAAAAGAATAAAACTCAATGCCGCAGGCATGGCTCTGTTACCTATTGCCGAGCGCATCTTGCAGGACGTAAAAGAATCCCAACGCGTGATAGAAAACCTAAGCGGAAACGTCAGTGGTCATTTATCCCTAGTCACCTCGCATCATATCGGCTTACGCCGCTTACCCGATGTTTTAAAACAATACGCAGAAGACTACCCACAAGTTCGACTTGATCTTGCCTTTATGGATTCAGAAAACGCCTGTCAAAAAATAGAAAAAGGCGACTATGAATTAGGCGTTGTGACATTGCCGTTATCCCCCTCAAAACGCCTCAAACTTACAGCACTATGGAATGACCCACTCACCATCGCCGTGGCGCTTGATCATCCCCTCGTTAAAATAGCAGACAACAAAACCATCACCCTGAACCAACTCGCCAAATACAGCGCCATATTGCCAGCCGTTGGAACCTACACGCGCACAGTCATCGAAGACCCCATCATTAAAAAACACGGTTCATTAGATGTGATTTTAGAAACCAACTACTTAGAAACGATAAGAATGATGGTTTCGATAGGCTTAGGCTGGAGCGCCCTACCGCGTGCTATGCTGGATGATAGTTTGGTGGAAATTCGGGTTAAGGGTTTAAAAATAGAACGCACACTGGGAATTGTTCAACATGCAAGTCGTAGTATTTCTAATGCTGGGCAGGCGTTTATTGACAAACTTTACAAAACATCAAAGCGATAATAGAAATTATGAAAAGTTTCACTATTAAGCGTAAAATACCGCTCGTTAAATCTGTAGTGTTTTCTTAAGTATTAAAAGGTCATGATTGTGAGTAATGAAAAAGAAGTTTTTATATTTGAAGTGTCTAAACAGAACTTTGAATCAACCGTCATCCAAAATTCATCAAAAATACCCGTTCTCGTAGAATTTATGGGTATTGGGTCTGGACCTTGTATTCAAATGTCTGAGGAAATATCCGGCTTAGCCAAAGAGTTTGCAGGACAGTTTATCTTCGCTAAAGTCGATATTGATGAACAGGCTGACTTAATGAAGGATTATGGCGTTAAAAATATTCCTAACTTGCAAGTATTCGTTGACGGGAAAGTGGTTCAAACGCAAGACGGTTTAATGACTCAAGACGAGTTACGTCTTTTGCTAAAAGAGTTTGGCATCTATTCCCAGGTAGCCGAAATGTGCCAACAAGCGCGCGAAAAACACATTGCAGGCGACCCTATCGGCGCCATCCAATTACTCACGAATGCCATGAAGCAAGATCCATCCAATACCGATGTTGCTATGGATATGGTTCAGATTTTTATCGATTTAAACGAGTTGGATCAAGCCGAAGGTCTGTTCAACCAATTACCTGACAGGGCAAAAGACAGTGACATGGGTAAAATGCTCATCGGTCAATTAACTTTTTTACGCTTAGCCTCAGAAACCGCAGGCAAATTTGAGCTACAACAACAATTACTCACTAGCCCTGATAATTGCGACGTGCATTTTGATATAGCGGTTTGTTTGATTGCAGAAAAGGATTATCAAGAAGCGGTAAATCATTTATTCGAAATCATGAAAATTGATAAAAACTACAAAGACCATGCAGCACGTGAGATGATTATTACCGTTACCAATATGCTCGCGCCTAATAATCCTGAGTTGTCGTCAGAGTTTAGAAGTAAGCTGGGTTCTTTTTTGAATGTGTAATGGATTTTGATTGTATAACCTAAAACTACTCCCTCACCCTGCTCTGTGGAGGACATTTCCCTTACTTTAAGCGTATTTATTAGTCCACCTCCCCCTTTTTTTGACGTTTTGTATTAATTTCGAGTCAATTTATAACTACAAAACACCAAAAAAAGGGGGAGGTGGGCTACTAAAAACAGGTAGAAACCATACTAAAGAACCAACTAACGGAGCAATTTACTCCACTTCTAAACGAGAAACATTCCGATACCCTTTTGGCAATAACTTACCCCGTTTACCGCGCTCACTTTGATATTCAATAAGCTCTGCACCTTGAATACTTTTGTGTTTTTTGCCTGCATGGACAATCAATTTAGCACCTTGCGCTAAAGCAATAAGTGCGACAACTTTTTCTTCACCTTCTTTTAGTCTCTTACTCGGTACATTGATAATTTTATTGCCTTTTCCTCTTGGTAACTGCGGAAGATCTTTGGCATCAATAATCAATAAATAACCTTCTGATGTGACTGCGGCAATCATGTCCGTTTCAATATCTGTGATTTGTGATGGGCAGGCTATTTCTGCACCTGCTTTACCTAGGCTTACAGTTGCTTTACCGGCTTTTGCGCGGCTTAACATATCTTCAAATTTGCAGATGAAGCCGTAACCGAAACTACTACCCAGTAAAAATAGCTGATCATTGCCTTTATCCGAACTAGGCATAATGGCAGATCTAAAACTCGCACCTTCAGCAGGCTTGAATCTTCCACTCAATGGATCACCCTGCCCTCGTGCAGAGGGTAATGTGTGCGCAGAAAGTGTGTAGCTTCGCCCTGTACTGTCGAGCAATACAACTTGCTGATTAGAACGCCCAAAAGCGGATGCTTGGAATTTGTCGCCTTGCTTGTAGCTAAGCGATTGCGGGTCAATATCATGACCTTTGGCGGCACGTATCCAGCCCATTTCTGACAATACGATGGTCACTGGTTCTGAGGGGATTAATGCGGTTTCATCCAGCACTTGTGAGGCTTTGCGTATGACTAATGGCGAACGACGATCATCGCCGTATTTTTCGGCATCTTCTTTGAGTTCTTTTTTAATGAGTGACGTTAGTTTCGCAGGGGAATCTAGCAAACTTTGTAATCCGTCACGCTCTTTAATTAACTCATCTTGCTCGGCTCTGATTTGGAATTCTTCAAGCTTTGCTAAGTTGCGTAAACGCAGATTTAACACCGCTTCTGCTTGAATATCACTTAATGTAAAACGTTTTATCAAGACAGGTTTTGGCTCGTCATTCTCACGAATGATTCTGATAACTTCATCGATATTTAAGTGTGCCGTCAACAAACCTTCTAAAATATGTAAACGTTCTAAGACTTTGTTTAAGCGCCATGTGATACGACGAATCACGGTTGAACGACGGAATTCTAGCCATTCGGTCAATATGGTTTTGAGGTTTTTGACGCGTGGCTTACCATCTGTGCCGATCATATTCATATTGACGCGGTAGCTGCGCTCTAAATCGGTTGAGGCAAATAGATGCGACATCATTTGATCAATATCGACACGATTTGAGCGTGGCGTAATCACTAATCTCGTTGGATTTTCGTGATCGGATTCATCGCGTAAATCTGCCACCATCGGTAGCTTTTTAGCGCGCATTTGCATGGCAATTTGTTCTAAGACTTTTCCGCCTGATGTTTGGAAGGGTAGCGCGGTAATAATAACATCGCTGTTTTCTTTCTCCCACACGGCGCGCATTTTTATGCTGCCTTTGCCGTTTTCGTAGATGATATTTATTTCTTCTGGCGTGCTGATGATTTCGGCATTGGTTGGATAATCTGGTGCTTTAATAAACTCGCGTAACTCCTCCAAACTACTAGTTTTTTTCTTCAACAATTGCAAGCAAGCATTGACCACTTCGCGCAGATTATGCGGTGGAATATCAGTCGCCATTCCAACAGCAATACCCGAACCACCGTTTAATAAAACATTGGGTAATCGTGATGGCAGTAGCGATGGTTCTTGCATTGTACCATCAAAATTATCAACCCATTCAACCGTGCCTTGCCCTAATTCTTGCAATAAGACTTTGGCATACGCCGTAAGTCGAGACTCGGTGTAACGCATAGCAGCGAAGGATTTAGGATCATCCTGCGAACCCCAGTTGCCCTGCCCGTCGACCAAGGGATAACGGTAAGAAAATGGCTGTGCCATTAATACCATCGCCTCGTAACAAGCAGAATCACCATGTGGGTGGAATTTACCTAAAACATCACCGACTGTACGCGCAGATTTTTTATGTTTGGATGTGGCTGATAAACCTAACTCAGACATGGCGTAAACAATACGACGTTGTACGGGTTTTAAACCATCGCCAATATTAGGTAGCGCACGATCCAGAATAACGTACATGGAATAATCCAAATACGCTTTCTCCGTGTACTGTTGAAGAGGAATTCGCTCAATGCCGTCGTGATCACCCGGACC
>CAZSXI010000133.1:0-3777 GCA_964611045.1 uncultured Cocleimonas sp.
GCTATTAGTGGTGCTATATCAGTAGTGATAGGGTTTTTCAGGGTTGACTAATTAATAGAGATGCCCTTTATTGCTGACTATCCTAGCCTATCACCGGCTAATTCAACTGATATAATGGGTTTGTTGGTGGGCTGGGATAAGATTATTTGGGTAAATCTAATGGCTTCAATATTCTTTTTCTTGTTTGTGAGCGTACTGGTTATAAATTCACTCTGGAAATCGATATAAATTAATACAAATCGTCAAAAAAAGGGGGAGGTGGACTATAAAACATCGATATTTTTTAGTCCACCTCCCCCTTTTTTTGCCGATTTGTACTCTAAAAGTACTTATTTACCCTTTAATTTTAGTTATTTTCTCTGCTTTTTGCATCGGTGCGTATGAATAATATGCTTGATTATAGTCGGGGTTTACTGCTTTACTAATCTTCGTTAATACGCTGCCTAGAATATTTGCATTGGCTCTTTCAAGGCGTTTTAAAGCATCTAATAACGATGCTTTACGTGTTTTTCCTGCTTCTACTGCAACGATAGTTGCATCTGCAAGGTTTGATAATACCAGTGCGTCAGCCAGTCCTAAGATGGGTGGCCCATCAATAATGATGTGGTCGTATTGTTTGCTAGCAGTCTCTAATAATTCGAGCATTTTATTGCCTGAAAGCAACTCAACAGGATCAGGTGGAATTGGTCCCGAAGTAATGACGTTTAAATGTTTAATCATACAGCCACGACTATGATCAGTTTCTGCTGAGTTTGTTGATGCAAGATAATTTGTTAAGCCTTCTCGGTTATCAAGCTCTAGAAGCTTATGAAGACTAGGGTTTCTCAAATCTGCATCAATAAGCAATACTTTATTACCCGTTTGGGCGTAAGCAGTAGCAAGGTTAAGTGCAATTGTACTTTTACCTTCGGCTGCGGCAGAGCTTGTAATAAACACGCTTTGTGGTGCGCCGCTACGGGTAGAGAAACGTAGGCTGGTGCGTAAAGATCTAATGGACTCAGAAAGCATCGAACGGGGTTCTAATGCAGTTTGTAATGCCAATTTATTGGGCGCGGTATTTTTAACTGCGGGTAATTGTGTTAATACTGGTAAACCAGAAAGTTTCTCTAACGCGTCAGAATCTTTAATACTATCATCGACAAATTCTCTTAAAAATGCGATGCCCATACCCAGTAATAAACCTAGCAATAAGCCGAAGGCAAGATTAGTTTTTAGGCTAGGTTTAAACTTTCTTGAAGGAATTCCTGCATTATCAATAATAGAAATATTATTAGTGCCGATCTTACCTGCAATGTTGACCGCCATTAACTGCTCTAGTTGTTTGTCGTACGCTAATTGATTGATTTCAACTTCACGTTTTAGTCGATTGAATTTGGTGCTCTTTCCTTGGAGGTTAAGTGTATTAGTCTTCAATTTTTCAAATTGTTCACGCAGCATATTTTCTTTTTCTTTAGCCGCTAAAAAGCCTGCATACAGTGCTGAATTGATAGAGCTTCCTTCATTAGAAATCTGATCACGCAAGTTATCGACTTGCTTTCTTAAGCGACGTGCAGTTCGAGTACGTTTATTTTTGATTTTTTGGTATTGTGTTTCTAGTCTTGCAGCGGCTTTATTTAATGAAATGATGTAGGGGTCATTGATTGTACTAACAGATACAGCATTGTTTTTAGGGGATTTGAGTGACAGATTATAGGTTGCTTGTGCTTCAATTCTCTCATTCTCCGCAAGCACTAATTCTTCAGCTTGTTTTATTAATGCATGACTGCTAGTTGACTGACCATCTGCATTTTGTACAATGCCGTTTTCACGTGCGTAATCATTTAATCTGGTTTCAGCTTGTTCTAAGCTTTGTCGTGTAGTTTCTATATTTTCAGTGATATAGCTTTTGTAGGATGATGCTGTATCAAATCGTCTCTCAAGATTCTGAAGAACAAAGTTTTTAGCAATTGCATTATTAATATCAGCTGATAATTTTGGGTCAGAGGCATCATAGCTAATGGTTAGAAGCTGTGAGTTATTGACAGGTTTTACGATTAAGTTTTCTAAAAATAATATCTCAACTTGATCTGGGTTTTTCTTATTAGATGAGACTTTTGCACCAAAAAGCTGTTTTACTTTTGCTGTTAAACTCGTGGGTGTATCTTTAGCGGCGATATTGAGTTGGTCAATAACACGTCGTGCAAGTGTTCTACTTTGTATGAGTTGTATTTGTGTTTCAAAGAAATCACGATCACTACGCGATGCTTCTGCATTAAGAATATTCACGTTTGAATTTGCAGCATAGCGCTCAACTTTTAATGTTGAATAAGAACGATAAGTGGGTGGCATCAAAAATGTAGCCAATAATGCCAATAGAGTGGTGATGATTACCGTGTTTATTATGAGTTTTTTGCGGCGTGATAAAACGGTTATGAATTCTTTGAGGTCTAGCCCACCAGATTGCTCTAATAATTCCTCTGGATAAATACCACTGGGGTAACTTATAAGATTTGAAGATGAATGGTCATCTGGTGAGATTCGAGAAGGTAAGTTTTTTCTTGAGTCAGAATTCATAATAGTTCTTATAGGTGGTTTACGAGTATTAAGATTATCTTATAGCGACTTTATTAGTACAAAATCTAGTGGACAAAGTTCACTCTTACAACGATGAATGAAAACTACTGTAAAATAATAGTCGCGCATTTTAGCAAGTTACAGTATTAGTAACAACTTATACGAAAAATGAAGGTTTTATGAAAACCTTTGTCGGATGGCTTTTCTCATGGGAGTCTCAAAGAATTTATAAGATAATATTGAAATTATAATCAACATGATGAGAAATATATAAAAATGAGTAGTTTCTGATAGGGCTATTCTCGGCACAATAATTTTGTCATAAACCCCGTGAACGGGCTTTTGTAAGATGTAAAGTGAGTAACTGGCTTCTCCCAATAGTATCAACCAACTGTAGCTAAATATTTTTGTTACTACACCCTTGTGCCTTGCTAGCGATACAATGAAGAGCAAAAATACAGGTGCAAGTAATCCATTGGTGAAGGCTAATTTTATACTCAGTAAAACCTCTAGATGAGGGCGCGCCCATATTAATAAAAAGATTAAACAAAATGAAAGTATTAGCCAGAGCGTATTACTATTTCCGTTAGTGCTTGGATTTCTCTTTAGATAAATACCACATAAAAGACCTGCTACAAAAGAGTTAAGGTGCATTAATGGATTGTAATAAATAAAGTCATGTAAAAGCGACTTCGGTGCATATTCGTTTGAGTTCAGTTGGGTGAGTAAAATAGTTTGGGTTACTAACCATAAAACCACTGTAAATATGGCTAAAGGCTTAGTACCAAGCTTATAAACCCAAATTAGTAGGAAGGGGAAACATAGATAGAAAAAGGCTTCTACCGACAATGACCAGCCAGGTGTATTAAGTGTAATAGGATAGCCCGGAATCCACGATTGCAAGAGCGCTAGATGCAAAGGTAGTTCTTGCCAGTGATCTGCTAAGCCTTTGAATTTTGCGGCTACAATGAGTAGCAGTGCTAATAGATAAACAGGGTAGATTCTTGCAAAGCGAGCCAGCCAATATCTCTTTTTACTAATCGCATTTTGATTTATTTGCTCAGGTTGATAATAGGCGATTGCCATAATAAAGCCTGACAGCACGTAAAAATAACCGACCGCAATGGGCCCTGCAGTAACATTTTCAAATAAAAAGGAAATATTGGCAGGGAATATACTTTGACCGTAATGGAAAAAGACAACGGTTAAAGCCGCAATAAAGCG
>CAZSXI010000133.1:3877-6435 GCA_964611045.1 uncultured Cocleimonas sp.
CTTAGTAGGCATTCTTATCTGTAAAGCCACGGAATATAGTTAAAAAGATAATTTTAATATCTAACCAAAGACTCCATTCACGCATATATTCTAAATCAAACTCAATGCGTTTTCGCATTTTGTAGATGGTGTTTGTCTCACCTCGCCAGCCATTAATCTGTGCCCAACCAGTAATGCCTGGTTTAATCATGTGGCGCAACATATAACCAGGGATGACGGTACGGTATTGTTCATTATGGGCAACGGCATGTGGGCGAGGACCAACGATAGACATAGTTCCTTGAATAACATTAAAGAATTGAGGAAGTTCATCGAGTGAGGTTTTTCGTAAAAACTCACCAATTTTAGTGTAGCGAACATCGCCTTTAGTCGCTTGTTTTACTTCATCACCATCTTCACAAACCGTCATTGATCGGAATTTCCATACGCGAATTTTTTCACCCTTTAAGCCATAACGTGTTTGTTTAAATAACACAGGACCTTTTGAAGTGAACTTCACTGCTGCTGCAATACCTAATAAAATAGGAGAAATTAACGCAAGAATAATCGTTCCAAAGAGTAAGTCTTCAATACGTTTGATAAAGGCGTGATCGGCAGAAAAAGGTGAATCATAAATACATAAAACAGGGTTGTCTGCAATTTCAATAAATTTACTGTGCAGTAAGTTAGTTGTGAAATAGTCAGGCAATAGGCGAATTGGCGTTGCGCTGTCAGAGAGCTCATCTAATAAGCGAAGCATGCGTTTACGGGCTTCAACGGGTAGGGCAATGTAGATTTGATCCCATTCACCGCTACGCGCAGAGGCAATCATGTCATCAAAATCACCTAAGTGAGAGTAGTGGTTTAACACTTCTTTATGAATACGTTCTGTTCTGTCGTCATAAAAACCAACAACGTTGTAGCCAAACTCTGGCTTATTCTCAAGGTCACGCGCGAAATGTAATCCATTTTGCGTCATGCCAACGATGGCTACAGTGCGATTGTTAACACCAAGGCGACGTAAGTGGGAAAATATTTTCCGTAAAGAATAACGTGCCAAAATAAGTAGAAGAGGGGTTGCGATGAGCCAACCCATCACAACGACACGAGAAAACTGTTCACTGGTCTTGGTGATAAAGGCGATAAAAACCAAAGATAAAAAAGTGATCAGCCAAGCCATTGTAACTCTCAAAGCTTCATCACGTAGTGGACGACCACTCCATGATGTATATATGTCTGTGAGCCTGCCAACAATGCCAAAGATTACAACCGCACTTAAACCTGCAAGTAGATAACCTTCAACGTTATAAAATTTGGTATAGGGGGAGCCGAGAAAGAGCGTAAAGACAATAACGATAATATCGACTGTTCGATAGATTAACTCAGAGCTGATGTGTTTATCGTCCAATTTTGATGAATCCTTTCATTTTATAGTCAGAGAGACCTTTGCACGAGAGATATGACGGATAAAAATAGCTTGAATTTCCCCTGTTTTACTTAAAAAATCGGTCAATAGCCATGCTATTACCCTCATTTTTAAGTAAAACAGGAAAAATTACGCATATTTTTCTCTCGTTATACTCTCGTGTAAAGATCTCTCAGAGAATTGGTGAACAATTATAGTTAAAATGTTCATAATTTACTGCTGTAATTATAGAGTAATAATATATTTTGACAGTATTTAATAATATCAAGGGTAGTTTTACCGAGAAGAGGTATCTTTTTCCCATTGATAGCTACTTAGACTCTTGAATTGTTGTTTGGCTCGAACACGAATAACTAAGGCGATAAGTATGTAGATACTGGTGGGCAAAAAGTCTTTGCTGAACAACCTTGATTTCATCACATTACCGTAGTTTTTTGCTTCTTGAATTGGACATTTCTTACGGGCAATTAATTCCATATTCCCCAGACGGGCGCGTGTTTTGATCTTAATGAGTGAGAAAATATCACGTGGCGCAGTAATGTAAATTTCAGCACCTTTAATATTGGCGATTTCTTTATTTTTAAAATGGCAACGAATAAAACCATCATCACCAATCACATCGGCAAAGATATCAAAGCGTTCGCGACCTTTTTTGGTGACTATAAAACTACAAGTTGCGATAACACCTTCTTTTATATAAGGAAGCTGAGTCCAAACACGGTAATAGGTTTGGACTAACCATGATGATTTTCGGGTGTCGATAATTGGCGTGGGTGCAGCAAGTTGGGTTTCACCGCTTTCTAAAGCTTGTGTGATATGTGGGATACAGTTTTTGCTTAATTGTGTATCTGCATCAATGTAGAAAATAGGGTAGGTGACACCTAATTCTTTTGCTTTTGCTTCGCCTATATTGAGTGCATTGGTTTTGGAGGGCTTTTCAATATCTAAGCAAACTACGCTGGGGAATTTTCTTTCTACAATTTCTACGGTGTTATCTGTACAGCCATTACAAGGCACGATAATGTGATCAATGCCATCCTGGTTGATGATACTGTTGAGGCAGTCTTCAATGACGCTGGCTTCATTATGGGCTGGGACAATTATAGTCGCCATCCTAAGCTCCAACTGAGGAGTTTAGGATATTCATCGATAA
>CAZSXI010000134.1:0-6319 GCA_964611045.1 uncultured Cocleimonas sp.
TAAACCATGTACTCCCTTAGCAGGGGAGCGCCTTCGGCCACTCGGCCACTTCTCCGTATTTTCTCTCTTAAAAAAACAGGTTCTTTTTAAGAGAGCGCAAGGATACCTTTGCATTGGGCTTAGGTAAAGTGAGATTCTTCAAAAACAAGGCTTTTTATCTGTTTTTCTATTACATTTATGAAATGAACTTGAAAAAATCAATATTGACCTTACTTTTAAGTTGAAATTTACAAACTTAATGGAGACTCCAATGGCATCAGCAAGCGCGCGTCATTTACTAGTGGCAACAGAAGAACAGTGTAATGACATAAAAAAACAAATTGAAGATGGTGCTGATTTTACAGCAATGGCTCAAAAACATTCAAGCTGCCCCTCTAAAGCACAGGGTGGTGATTTAGGTAATTTTGGTCCTGGTCAGATGGTTCCTGAATTTGACAAGGTTGTGTTTAACGCACCCGTTAATACAGTTCAAGGCCCTGTAAAGACACAGTTTGGCTATCACTTATTAGAAGTCACTAGCCGTACTGATTAGTATTTCACAACCCACCCCCCTTGTTTTTGCCGTTTTTGTATTAGCTTTTTAGTACAAAAGTGGAAAAAACAAGGGGGGTGGACTGTATACTGTATGCTTCTAGTAAAGCATCTACAATAAAGGACTGGTTAACCAGTCCTTTATTGCTTTCTACACTCATGAAGTTGCTGATGTTTTTCTATATTGGGTTGCGGTAGGTGTTAGTTCTATTTCTCCAACCTGGTAGCCATTTCTTTTCGTTACGACGTGGATTCGAGTTTCTTACACGACGCTCTAGCACTCGCATTGATGCATTAGCAAATTCGTTTAGCGCTTGTGGACCCACATTAGAAGGGCGCATTTCTTCTAAAACCTGAAGTAATCCCCAGTTATGTCCTTTGTAACCCCCGCTACGGTTTAAGCCTTCACCTTTAAAGTTGACGTAATCAATTAACACATAACGACCACCACGTGAATTAGCAACGGCATTTAAGTTGTTTGCTACGTGACCGCGTAAATGCTGCGGTGTCTTTTTAACCAAACGTGGCATAGCTCGCATGGCGCGATCCATAATGTATTTGGCTTGTAGATTGCGCGTTTTGTAAAGAAGCTGTGCAAATTGGCGTACTTCTGGCGTATTTTTAGCACGCATTAGCTCTTCACGTGTGCGCCACGGTGCTCCTTCAAAGCGTGCACGTTGTATCCAGTGTGGAAGTTGCACGCCATTTTTTTGTAAATAGTCTAGCAACCCGGGGAAGGTATTACCGAATCTTGCACGACGACCTGCTGGATACCACGTGAAATGACCAATGCCCATTGCTGCGAAATCTTCACGGTGATTCCAATGAACGAGCTGGTCAATTTTACCACCTGTTTCATTTTTAAATATTTGATCACCAATTGCATAAAGCTCAGCGTTATCTACCTGAGCAGGATTCTGACCTGCTGGTCTTACTTGGGATTTGCGCACCTGCTGAAAAACTGATGTTTGTTGGTGCGCCGTGTTTTGTGAACTAGCTGGCTGGGGCACCTGCTGACGATAAACAACGTGTTTAGCCGTCGCTTTTTGCGCATCTACATAATAAGTTTTACTGGTAGTCGAAGAGTTATCGGTAGGTTTCTTCTCTTGGCTGCACGCAGATAAGCTAATAGCTGTCACTGCGGCAAGCCCAATCAGGGTTTGTGGTTTCATAAACATGCCGTTTTTATTATTATTTATATTTTTTGCAACTCACTTATAAAAGGGTAAAGCAAGCTGCTCATCTAACGGTAAAGAATGATATAGCACCCAGTATTTTTATCTATAACCTCACGACGAGCGACATGCTTTAAACGTGTAATTCTGATAAAAGGTTAAGATTTAATCTTTCGATACAATCTTTCAGCTAGCAGTATTGCCAATAGTCCCGAATAAATTGCAGGCTCGGTAACATCGAGCTTAACCATCCACCAAAAATGGATCACCGTAAGAATACCAATGAGATAAACCAAACTATGCAGGCGCTTCCAGTTTTTACCCATGCGGCGGATCATGCCTTTGGTTGAGGTAACTGCTAACGGCGTTAACAATACAAACGAAACCATGCCGATAGTTATAAAAGGTCTTTCGAGAATATCAAACCATATTTCTTCCCAATCAAAGAATTGATCGAACCACAAATAGCCGAGTAAATGTAACACCACGTAAAAATAGGCGTATAAACCCAGCATTCTGCGCAAACGCAATGCCTGCGCCCAGTTAATCAAACGGCGTAAGGGCGACATTAACAGCGTTATCAATAGAATGCGTAACGCCCAATCACCTAAACCTCTAATAACAGCTTCTAGCGGGTTTGCGCCTAATTGATCCTGCCAAATACCCCAGCCGTAATACAACGCTGGCAGTAAAAGAAAAATGAAAAGCAAGGGTTTAAAAACGCGCGTAAAATACGGTTCAGCTATTTTCATGGTTAACTCTAATTATTTTAATTATTTTCAGTTGAATATATTTTTCACGACTAATAAAACTTTTTCAAATCCATGCCCTTGTATAAAGAAGCGACCTGCTCACCGTAACCATTAAACTTTTGTGTTTTAATCTTGCGGAATACCCCGATACGGCGCTCTTTACGTTGGCTCCAACGCGGATGAGAAACCTCAGGGTTTACATTTGAGAAGAAGCCATACTCGTGTTTATTGGCTTTTTGCCACGAATTTACTGGCTGTGTTTCAGAGAAACGAATCTTAACGATACTCTTAATACTTTTAAAACCATACTTCCAAGGCACAACCAAACGCAGTGGTGCTCCGTTTTGATTTAACAAATCTTTTCCATAGATACCTGTACCCATTAAGGTTAATGGGTTCATTGCTTCATCCATTCTCAAACCTTCGATATACGGCCAATCGAGTACCGCACGTTTTTGTCCCGGCATTTGCTCTGGGTCGTGTAAGGTTTCAAAGTAGACATATTTAGCCTTAGACGTTGGCTGCATACGCTTAATGAGGTCTGACAAAGGAAAACCCATCCAAGGAATCACCATCGACCAACCTTCTACACAACGAAAACGGTAAATACGCTCTTCGATAGAAACAGGTTTTAACAAATCTTCTAGGCTATATTGACCAGGCTTTTCACATTCACCTTCTACCGTAACTGTCCAAGGTGATGTTATTAAGGTATGTGCATTTTTAGCAGGATCGGATTTACCCGTGCCAAATTCATAAAAATTACAGTAGCTGGTTATATCGTCGTAATCGGTAAGTTTTTCATCGGTGGAATAAGGTGAAACCACACCTTTTGCGTTTGCCTGAACGATTGGCAACCCACTAACAGCTGCAATACCTATACCAGCTGCGGTTTTCATAAACTTTCGACGTTTTTGATAAACTCCAAAATCGGTAACTTCGTTTTCTTTAATATCTTTACTTTTTAGTATTAGCATTTTTATACACTCTTTCAGCGATATATTTTCTGATTTTAACATGGTTTTCTTGCTCTGTATAAATACAGGACAAGCTGTGTGGAGCTAGTTACTTCAAACGCTTCCTCTATTGGTTGGTACTAACTCTTATAAAGGCAAGTGTATTTAAAGCTGAGAATGAATGTGTAACAAGGAATTAAACAATTTATAAACTTTTTATAAACTTTGCTTTATTAAGGCCGTTTTATACCGATAGGTCTCTTAGCGTGAAAGATAGAATGAGAAAGTAGTCCCTTCTCCAAGTTTGCTTTCTACTTTCAACGTCGAATTATGAAGCAATAACAAACGCTGACTAATCGCTAAACCCAATCCTGCGCCCACATGCTTTAATTTCTTATCGTCTGACACACGATAGTAGGGTTCAAAAATATAATTCAAATGATGCTCGGCAATACCCGAACCATAGTCAATTATTTTTATATTATGCGTGTCCTGATCAATTCGTTCAGTACGAAGCACTACATCGCCACCTTGCTTACTGTAGCGTATTGCATTCTCAACTAAGTTTTGAATTACCCGCTCAACCTTTGCCATATCAGCACTAATAGGTGCTTCGGGTTCTTTACAATCAACAATTAAGTTAACTTCTTTTTCCTTCGCTTTTTCTTCTAAGCTGGTATAAATATCACTGAGTAAATCGCCGATGATAAACTCATCTTTTTTAACTTCTATTTGACCACTTTCTAATCGGGTTAACTCAAATAATTCGTTGATCATTCCTTCTAAACGATCACCGTTATTTATCGCTTTTTTTAAGTAAATATGCCGCTCTTCTGACGACATAGTGTCCTGCTTTAACTCTAATGTCTCCAAATAAGCCTTCATCCCGGCTAACGGTGTACGCAAATCATGAGAAACATAAGCCAAAAATTCAGAACGAATTTCATCTTGTTTATTAAGGCGTGCAAGCTGTGCAACAATACGTTCTTCCATTTGATGAAAAGTTCTTTTTAATTGATTTAATTCACCTTTGCCATCATCTGATTCACTCCCATCAACGATAATATCTACAGATGTTTTCCCAACACTTTCAAAGGCTTTAATTTCTTTTGTTAAGCGTCTTAATGGACGAGTTAAAGCATAGAAAAGCAGTAAAGAGACTAATAACAAAAATAATAAGGCACTCACTATTCCTAACAAGCTTATTTTCCATACTTTACTGAGCTCTAATGCCGTTGAAATACTATCAAAATTCTCCCCACCAATAATGATATATAAATAGCCAACAAAGATACCCATTTCATCTTCGTTTTCATTCTTACTCTCACTGTTCTTTGCATAGACTCTGGCTGCCGAAAATATCTTCTGCTTGCTGATAGAACGAGGATCATCCCCTAATATTGGTAGATCACTGCTTTTTTCTATAAATGATGTTATTGGGTATAAATTTACAGCCCTTCTTTTTATTTTTTCTTCAGGAGCATCATAAGTGACAAGATTGCCTTTCTCATCCAGCACATATAATTCAATCGTCGGCCCTAAAATCATCATCTGATGAAAGGCCTCTTTAATCATTTCGGGATCAAATTTCCCATGATTGGTAATCCCTAAATCTTTTACTATATTTTTGGCCAAATCACTATGTAAGCGCTGTGATGCTTCATTTTGAGTCGCTACTGAGGCTTGTTCGAACAACCAAAATAACAACACTGCCATTGCCAAGAAAACACCTAGCAAACCTAAAGCAAGACGACTATAAAGGCTTTGAAACATTAACCTAGAATCCTCAGTTGGACAGGATAAAGTGTGCTGCTGTGGTGGTGTATGGCTAGGCGTAACTGCTTGGAATGGTTACTCCCTTTCAAGTAGTTACAACGACGCCATGCGCCATCACAGTTGTGCAATTTATTCTGTAGTGACTCCACCCATAGAGTGAAGCCAGAAGTAATCGTTAACTTTTCACTAATCATAGTGTTATTACCTGCTCTAAGCGGTCAACTGAGGAATCTAGGTTCAACCACCCTCACACAAAAACTTATAACCCACCGCCCAAACAGTTTGTATAAAATTAGGCTTATCATCTAATCGCTTTAATTTTTTACGCAAGCGGTTGATGTGTGTGTTTACTGTATGTTCATACCCATCATGAGCATAACCCCAAACTGCATCTAGCAACTCACTACGCGAATAAACCTGCTGCTGATTTTGAGCAAGATAAAAAAGCAAATCGAACTCACGAGCGGTTAATTCTATAACGCTTCCATCTAATAACACTCTACGTGCTTTATTGTTGATGGCTAACTCTGCAAAAAAGAGTTCTTTTTGTTTATTTGTCAGTGTATCAGCACTATCAGATTGATTGTTAAGTTCACAACGTCGTAATAAGGCTTTAATTCGCGCCTGACACTCACGCATACTAAATGGCTTGGTCAAATAATCATCTGCGCCCAGCTCCAAACCGATAACTCTATCTGCTTCGCTATCGAGTGAGGTTAACATCATAATTGGAATTGTGGGGCGAAGTGCGCGAAGCTCTTTACACAAATCAAGCCCATTGTAACTTGGCAACATAATATCCAGAACGACTAGGTCGTAGTCAGATGTGGCAAGGTAGTCTTTGGCTTTTAAGCCATCATCAAAGTGTACTGTCTCATAGTTGAGATCTTGCAAGTGATAAACCAGCATTTCTGCAATAGCAGGATCATCTTCAACAATAATTATTTTAGGCATTTTGTCCTATATGGCTATTTGGCTTCTTTAGACTCTTCATTCCCGTGAATGAAGCTTACTAAAATCAAAATAATGGGAACTAAAGGGATCTGATTCAATGCCAGTAAGTTAAGAAAAAAACCCCTCCACCTAGCAGGGGGAGGGTTAGGGAGGGGGTAGAAAGTTCGACTATAGT
>CAZSXI010000135.1:0-6221 GCA_964611045.1 uncultured Cocleimonas sp.
GATTACCAGCCTGTTTAAATTGTTTTACCTTGACTCTGCTTGGCCACGAATCATAGCTAATAGTGGTGCTACTGGTGTTATTGGCTACAGTATCGACCGAAGTCTCATCACCCATCCATTCAATGGCTAGTTTTACACCTTCTTCAAATAACTGGCAATTATAAAAACAGACTGATTGATTGGTATCTGCCGATATTGTTTTTTGTGCGAGGGTTTTTCCACTATCAAAGTCTTCTGACATTTTATGCAATGTAACGCCAATTTCTTTTTCTTTATTCAACAATGCATAAAATACAGGATCAACACCTTTGTAACTGGGCAAAATTGAGGGGTGGATGTTTATACATTCCAAATCTGGGAGATCAAGTACCGCAGGCTTTACTAGCTGATTTAGGTGCGCGCCCAAGAGGTAATCGGGTTGACTTTGCTTTATGAAGTTGATGGACTCGAGATTATTCATATCCACTGTATCTAGCAATGGAATATCATGTTGTTTAGCTAAGCCGTGTACTGATTTTTTTAGTCTCAACAAAGGCTGTAGCCATCTAAATAAATCTGTCACCATAAATAGATAGCTTGCGTAGCGTAATCCTGAAAGTTGGATTTGTTTTAGCGCACCGCGAATAAAGCCATATTTAGGGTTTAGGACACGTGTGGAATTGATGATGGCTACGACTTCTACAGTACCATTCGCAATAAGTTGCTCTAAGACGATTGAAGAATAAAGGCTTGAATAGGTGCAAAATATTATGCGTTTTGTTTGCACGCTATCCCCTACTTCACTCACTATTTGAGTTTAGCCATTTCTTCTGCCAACACGGTGACGCTGTGCTCAATTTGCTCTTCGGTATGTGATGAGCAGATAAAGAAACGTAAACGCGCCATGCCTTCTTGTACGGCAGGATAAAAGATGGGTTGTACATTAATGCCTCGTTCAAAACAAGCATTGGCTAATCGCCCTGCCATTGCCGAGCTACCCGTAATAACAGGGATAACCGATAAGCCAGCGCTTGAGCCGATATTTAAGCCGTGTTTTTGTGCCAATTCAATAAACTGGTGGCCGCGTGCTTTTAATTGGGCTACGCGCTCGGGCTCATCATCCATTATCTTTAATGCGGTTAATGCTGATGCGGCCAAAGGTGGAGAAATTCCTACACTGTATAAAAAACCGGGGGCTGAAAACTTTAAGTGTTGGATCAGTGCTTTTTCGCCTGCGATGTAACCACCACAACTGGCGAGTGTTTTACTTAGTGTGCCCATCCATAAATCGACTTCATGACCATCTATGCCAGCGTGTTCTTTGATGCCGTGACCTTTTTCACCTAATACGCCGAGTGCATGGGCTTCATCGACCATCAAGAATGCTTTGTGGCGTTGTTTGATTTCGATAAAGCGTTTTAAGTCTGGATAATCACCATCCATACTGTAAATGCCTTCAATAACAATTAATACACGCTCAAAATTTTTGCGTTGTTGAAAAAGGATTTCATCCAGCGCTTGCCAATCGTTATGCGGAAACGGTAAACGCGTCGCGCCTGATAATTGTCCGCCCTGCACGATACTATTATGAATTAATGAATCATGAAGAATCAGATCTTTTGGGCCAAATAAATAACCGATGGTAGTGACATTAGTGGCATGACCGCTGACAAATACAATGCTGTCATCAACATCATAAAGTTTGGCTAAAGCATGTTCTAAATCACGTTGTATGGGGCGTTCGCCTGCTACGGGTCTACTTGCCGATGCGCTGGTGCCGTAAGTATCTATCGCCTCTTTAGCTGCTTGTGAAACATCTGGGTGCCCACATAAATCAAGGTAGTTATAGCTGGCGAAGTTAATGTATTCTGCGCCGTTGATGTGCGTAATATTGCTTGCAACACCTTCGTGAACTTTAAAAAATGGAGAAGGAACGCCTAACGTTTTCCCGCCCTCTTCTAAGATACGAATTTGCTGGTAACCGGGGAATTTATCAAAACGACAAAACTCATCTGGAATTTTAGAGTTTGATAATAAAGATTTTCGGGTACGACTAACGTCACCTTTATTCAACTGCACTTCGGTGACTTTTTTCAAGCGCTTTTCTAGCATTTTCTGTGCTAGTTGGTCTTTTACAGAACCACTTAAGCCGAAGAGGTTTCCCTTTTTTTGTCGTGTCATCTTATATTCTACTTTTTGCTTTATTTGCTTGCATTCATGGCATCTTCAATCAATTTCTTCGACAATTCTTCTGCCTCATCTTGCGATAGTTTATCAGTATGTCCGTGACGTGATGCAGCTATTGAAATATCTTCGTGGTGTTCCATTTCTTTTGATGATTTTTTATCACTCGGTTCGCTCTGCGCATTATCTTGACCTTGATCATCAGCATCCGCTAATTGAAGTGTGATTCTCTCTGCAATACGTTGGATATTTGCACCTTCTGTTAATGCCATCACGGGGAGTTTCACGCCAAAGCGTTCTTCAATAGCAAGTACCAGCTCCATACCCATCAAAGAATCCATTCCTAGGTCAAAAATAGATTGTTCAACATCCATTTTTTCTCGTGGTAAACGCAGTATTTGTTCGACCTCATCCAGCAATAAATCAGTTACAAGTGCTTGGACTTCTGCATATCCCATATTAGCGATAAGTGATTGAATATCTTCAAAACTATCCCCATCAGATGATTTTACCTGACGCTTTAGTTCTTCATATTTGGCAGAGCTTGCAGCAGGCATAACGCGCTGAATAATACTCCAATCTAAATCAATAACCGCAGCACCTGCTTTATCACTCAGCATGATTTTTTCTAACATCATCAGTGCTTGATTCGAGTTTAATGCCTCACCACCTAAGCGTGATTGCAATTGCTCTTTTGTTTCCTTATTTCTAGCAAGATAACCCACATCAGAAATAGCACCCCAAGCTACATAATGCGCAGGTAGACCTTTTGATTTTCGATAAGTCGCTAACGACTCTAAAAAGCTATTGGCAGCAACATAGTTTGCCTGACCAGGATTACCAACAAAGGTCGTCGCCGATGAGTAAAGCACAAAGAAGTCTAAATCAGTTTCAAGCGTGGCTTCGTGTAAATTCCATGCACCTGTAATTTTAGGGTTCATGACATTCAATATTTGTGATTGCGTCATATTACGTATCAAGCCATCGTCTAAAACCATGGCCGCATGGATAATACCTTTTAATGGTGGGATATTATCGCGATGTATTTCTGACACTAATAATCGTAATGCAGTTTTATTTGTGACATCACAGGCTCGGATATAAACTTCTACGCCTTTATTTTTAAGATCACCAATAATTAACTGATATTCATCACTAATCGAAGCGCTTCGGCTAATCAAGACTAAAGAACGCGCGCCCTTCTCTACCAGCCAACAAGCAGTTCTTAAACCAAAACCACTTAAACCGCCCGTGACCAAGTAACTTGCCTTGGCATTACATTGTAGTTCTGCTTCTTCTGTTTTTAATGTTTTAATCTCGTCGCTAGGAACAGCATTACCATTCATAAAGGAAACGATGACTTTACCTACCTGACGCGATTGTTGCATATATCTAAAGGCATCTTGAATACGCGTAGCAGGGAAACTACGATAAGGCATGGGTCTCAAACTACCCTCATCAAACTGCACCATCATTTCTTTAAACAGGCGATTTGCCAGTTCAGGACGCTCGATTAATAACTGATCAGCATCAATACCAAAATAGGAAATATTATTACGGAAAGGTCGTAAACCAATTTTGCTATTTTCGTAAAAATCACGTTTACCTAGTTCTAAGAAGCGACCAAACGGTTTGAGTATTGAAAGATTTCTCGTGATTGCTTCACCAGCCAGTGAATTAAGAACAATATCAATACCTTCTCCGTTCGTGATTTGCATTACATCATCGGCAAACGCGAGTGAGCGTGAATCCATTACATGATCTGCGCCCATCAAACGCACAAAGTCACGCTTCTCATCACTGCCAGCAGTTGCAAATATCTCAGCGCCACAAAAACGAGCAAATTGAATAGCAGCTATACCGACACCGCCAGCCGCACCATGAATCAATATCTTTTCGCCTGGCTGAATTTGAGCAAGGTGTTTTAATGCGTAGTAAACCGTGAAGAACGTTGTGGGAACAGTCGCGGCTTCTTCAAAACTCCAAGACTCAGGCTTATGCGTAATCGCGGTAGTTTGAGTAATAACGCGAGAACTAAAACAAGCAGGTGCAAAGCCTAATACCTCATCCCCTGTTTTAAACTCTGAAACTGCACTACCCACATTGACTACCGTGCCTGATAATTCCATGCCCAGTGTTGGTCCTGCGAAGCCATTTTCAACCGCTTCATCAGAGAGTAAGCCCATTGCATACATCACATCACGGAAGTTTAAGCCCGTTGCGTGCGGTTTAATTTCAATTTCATCGGCTTGTAAAAACTGCTCTGGTAGCTCTTGCCAGTAAAGATTTTTTAATTGACCAGGTGTGCTAAAGCGTAAACAGTAAGGTATATTTATAGTATTTTGTTTATTGGGCTGTGTTGATATTTGCTCCAAAGCAACACGCTTCATGCGCATCACATGACGTACATCACCATTTAGAATAACTTCATTTTCAACAGCTGTTTGTTCTATTAACAACTCATCAACAAATAAACGGCTGGTGGCATCTGTATTAAACACGCCCTGTAAATCTATCAGTTTACAATTTAAATCAGGGTGTTCATTCATTATGACTCTACCCAAACCCCAAAGTGCTGCTTGTGAAGGATTAGATTCAAACGGAAAACCTTGTTCTTCCCTAGCAACAACTGCACCGCCCGATGTTATTAATGATAGTTGTGGTAGTTTTGAACCATTAACGGCTTCCAACGCTTTAATAAGATCAACTGTGCTGGTACAACGTTGATTTTGTATGGATAAATCACCTTGATCACTAGCACCATTATTAACATCGCTATGCCAGCGTAATCCCATTAAGTGAACAATATGGTCACAATGAAGATCAAGCTTATTGAGTGTTTCGATTATATGGTCAAAATGCTCTTCATTCGTTGATTTTTCACTATCAAAGTTGATTGAAAAATGTGTGGGGCCAAGACGCTTATAGGTCTCACCTGATTGAACAGTGATAATCTGATGACCTGATTTAAGCAATGAAGCATTCAGAGAATTAGCTAAACTATTTGAAACCTCATCAGACTCATCCTTAAGAATCATCCATGTCTGAGACTCATTTTCCACATCATTTTTATCGGTTGCTTCAGGTACTTCAAACTCATTTGAGTGATTTGCAACGACCATGAATGCACCTGTACCTGCAGTTGCTTCTGGCTCTATTAATAACTCAACTTGATCAAAACCTGCTTCTTTTAAGCCTGTTCTCCACTCTCCTGCGCTCATCAACAAAGGAATTGGATTATGATTCTCAGAGGTATGCACCCACCAATCTGATTGCAAACCAAAGGTCATATCCATAAAGCGATCTGACTGTCTTTCTAACAACAAAAGCACACCTTTAGGAGACAATAATTTTTTGATGTTTTTCTGCACTTTAGGTAAATCATCAGAGTGATATAAGGTATTTGCTGCAATAACAATGTCATAAACCCCAAATTGAATAGCGCAATTATCTGTCTCTACATCAAGACTTAAATCGAGTTGCTGAGTTTTAACAAATGTCCATGCTTCCAGATCAAATGTTGATTTTGCCAATAATTCTTCATCATGATGAATATAGTCATAATCACACTGCTCAGGACTAAATTCAGACAATATAAGCTGACTAATTTCTGTATCACTTGCCCCAACTTCTAATATTCTCAAACGTTGGTTTTCAGGCCAATCTTCAACAATTTCACGCAAGGTATCTCGTAACGCGAGATTCATACTAATATTGCTTGGTGAAGCGCCATTCCAATGCTCTTGGATGCTACTTTTCTGTGAATACAATAATGATTCTGGCATTATTTTGTGTTGTAAAACATCAGCTAAATACTTTCCGCAACGCCCTAATAGCATTAACTCTGGTAAGTATGCAGGCGAATCACCCAGCACAGATAACCAAATATCTTCAGCAGGTGGTAAATCGCATTCAGGTACTAATAGCCAGTGTCCATTTTTAAAACCTGCAAGCTCATCATCAACCAGAATACCCAACAAACGTGATAACAACGGTAGTCTAACGGATTTGATATGCGCCTGCTCTGACAACGACTTAAGCGTAAACTCATCACCTTT
>CAZSXI010000136.1:0-6173 GCA_964611045.1 uncultured Cocleimonas sp.
AGACCGCAATCCACGGTTGAAACATCGTCTTATCGTAAATGGATACTGGTCTTCATCCACTACTGTCCGAGATAATATCATAACGGCAAAACAACCTTATAAATAACCTTTGACAGGCATCATTTTAGGTATTTTTAGTGCCATTTGTGGCGAGGTTCAAGAGCACTAATAAATATAACCTTTTTGTATTTTCACGCTATAATCCGCGCTCTTTTAGTTCAAATATAAGCGCGGATTTTAAAGCACATGGATAAAACCTACACCCCTAAAGACATCGAACAACGCTGGTATCAAAACTGGGAAGACCAAGGCTATTTCACACCTTCTGGTGATGAACAAGCAGACCCCTATTGCATAATGATTCCGCCACCCAATGTCACCGGTACTTTGCACATGGGGCACGCGTTTCAAGATACGATTATGGATGCGCTTATTCGTTATCATCGTATGAAAGGTGATAACACCCTGTGGCAACCGGGTATGGATCACGCGGGTATCGCAACGCAAATGGTTGTTGAGCGCCAGCTTGATGCAGAGGGTTTAACTCGCCATGATTTGGGTAGAGAAAAGTTTGTCGAACGCGTTTGGGACTGGAAAGCAGAATCAGGCGGACAAATCGTTAAACAGCTTCGGCGTTTAGGCGCATCGCCTGATTGGTCACGCGAGCGTTTTACCATGGACGATGGCTTATCCGATTCGGTCAAAGATGTATTCGTACAGCTTTATGACGAAGGTTTAATCTACCGTGGCAACCGTCTTGTAAACTGGGATCCTGTTTTACACACCGCTCTCTCTGATATCGAGGTGCTCAACGACAAAGAAGAAGACGGTTTCATGCATCATGTAAAATATCCCTTCGTCGACACTCTTGATGGCAAACAAGGCTACATGGAGATTGCAACCACGCGACCAGAAACGATTCTTGCAGATGGTGCACTCTGCGTTAGTCCTGGCGATGAGCGATACACAAAATTCTTAGGAAAAGAAGTTTGGGTGCCGATGACGGATCGCAAAATCCCTGTCCTTGAAGATGAGTACGTTGATCCAGAATTCGGCACAGGCTGTGTAAAAATTACACCCGCGCATGATTTCAATGACTGGGAAGTGGGCCAACGCCACGATATGGAAGTCATCAACCTGTTTACAAAATCAGCCGTGATGAATGAAAATGCGCCAAAAGCCTACCAAGGCATGGATCGTTTTGAAGCGCGTAAACAAATATTAAAAGATTTAGACGCCGAAGGTTTACTGGTAAAAATAGAACCACACAAAATGAAACCGCCACGCAGTGAGCGTTCAGGCGCGATAGTAGAGCCATATCTCACAGAACAATGGTATGTGAAAGTTGCACCATTAGCAGGGCCAGCGATTGAAGCAGTTGAAAGCGGGCGCATTAAATTTGTGCCTGATAATTACAAAAATATGTACTTTAGCTGGATGAATGACATCAATGATTGGTGTATATCACGCCAGCTTTGGTGGGGTCATAGAATCCCTGCTTGGTATGATGATGCCTCGGGTGAAATCTATGTCGGCACATCAGAAAATCATGTGCGTGAAAAATATAGCCTTGGTAGTGAAATTGTATTACGCCAAGATGAAGACGTACTCGACACATGGTTCTCATCCGCGCTGTGGCCTTTCTCAACACTTGGATGGCCAGAGAATACTAACGCACTTAAAACGTGGTATCCGACCAATGTGTTAGTAACGGGCTTCGATATTATATTCTTCTGGGTCGCGCGCATGATTATGTTCGGACTTAAATTTATGGACGGCGAAGTGCCGTTTAAAGAAGTCTATATGCACGGTCTAGTACGCGATAGTGAAGGACAGAAAATGTCCAAATCTAAGGGTAATGTTATCGACCCGCTAGATGTTATCGACGGTATAACACTAGAAGATTTACTCGAAAAACGCAGTAGCAATATGATGCAACCGCACCTAGCGGAGAAAATTCGTAAAGCAACCATAAAGCAATTCCCTGACGGTATTCCTTCTTATGGAACAGATGCCATGCGGTTCACCTTTGCTTCGCAAGCCTCAAACGGACGCGATATTCGATTTGATTTACAACGCATTGAAGGCAATCGCAACTACTGTAATAAAATCTGGAATGCCGCACGTTATGTGTTGATGCAGACCGAAGATCAAGACGTAGGCTTAAATGATAGTGACCCCGTAGCGCTTTCACTGGCAGATAACTGGATACTTTCGCAACTACAAACCGTCACCACAGAAGTCACAGAACACTTCGATAAATATCGCTTTGATTTAGCCGCTAAAACCCTATACGAATTCACATGGGGTGAATATTGTGATTGGTATTTAGAGCTTTCAAAACCTGTATTATTTAATGATAACGGTAGTGATGAAGCTAAACGAGGAACACGCCAAACGCTAGTGCGTGTATTTGAAACTATCCTGCGTTTACAGCACCCCATCATGCCTTTTATTACAGAAGAAATCTGGCAGACTATTAAGCCGTTAGTGGGCAATAGCGATGATACTATCATGTTGCAAAGCTACCCCGTAGCCGATGAAAGCTTGATAGATGAAACAGCAAATCAAGATTTGGAGTGGGTAAAGAACTTCATCGTAGGTATTCGTAAAATCCGTGCAGAAATGGATATACCGCCAAGTAAGCCACTCCCTATTCTGTTGCAAAACTGGACAAAAACTGATAAATCACGCTTTGAGGATAATGCGATCTTCATTAATTCTCTGGCTAAAATCGAATCAGTACAATGGCTGGTAGAAGGAGAAGATGCACCAGATTCAGCCACCGCATTATGTGGAAAAATGCAAATACTGATCCCACTAGCGGGATTAATCGACAAAGATGCAGAAACCGCACGCTTGAATAAAGAAATTGAGAAAATACAAAAAGGCTTAGCAGGTGCTGAAGGACGTTTGAGTAATCCTAACTTTACCGATAAAGCACCTGCAGAAGTTGTTGAGCAAGTGCGTAAACAAGCAGAAGAACAGAAAATTGCATTAGCACAGCTGGAACAGCAGTTGGCTAAGATTGAAGTTATGTAAATTATTCAACAATCTAGAAATTTTTATTTAGAATCATTATTGCTTTAAAGAGATGTGTTATGTCCACCCCCCCCTTATTTTTGACGTTTTGTATTACAAAACGTCAAAAATAAGGGGGGGTGGACATAGAAATAGCTAGTAAACAAAGGCAAAAAGCTTAGTTACGGTAGTTTAAAACCAAGAATATGCCTTGCTATAAGAATTTATACTTAGATATATTTATTACTTATATCCCTCTATAAATTTCTAGCTTCCCTTTTACGTCAAAAGATGAAAAAATACACAGATCGGGATAGTTTAAAGCTGTAACTTCTTGCGGTGATTGTCTCGGCAACTTAACAAAGGTGATATTATGAGCGCTGCTCCATCAAAAAGACCTAAGGTTCCTGAAGGAAAGACACGTTTCCTAACTACAACGCAGAACAAGCCAAATAAAAAAGGTTTCGTTGGCTACACAACGACTTGGGATTCTTTCCAGAAAGAAATTCCTTACGAGACACCTAAAACTCCATAGTTTTTAGTTGCGTGATAATCTGACAATCAGGTTATCACGCAGTCTCAGTCCTAGCTTAATCAGAACCTAGCGAATCAAAGCTTTTTAAGACTTCAAAAACTGCAGAAGTCAATTGCCTCAATTCTTTTTCGTTTATCACAAACGGGGGCATCAAATAGACCAACTTCCCAAATGGGCGTAACCAAACACCCAGTTCAGTAAACAAAGGCTGAGACCAAGCGGTGTCAATTGGCTCATGTAATTCAACCACACCAATCGCACCTTTTACTCGTACTTCTTTTACGCAACCTAGCGGACTACAAAATGCTAATTCTTCTTTTAACTGTGTTTCAATAGCTTTTACGTTAGCTTGCCACTCAGATTCGAGCAATAGATCAATACTGGCATTAGCCACACTACACGCTAACGGATTAGCCATAAAGGTCGGCCCGTGCATTAATACGCCCTGCCCGTCTGCTTCTATGCCTTTGACAACTTTTGCGGATGTTAATACCGCCGCAAGCGTCATATACCCGCCAGTGAGTGCTTTACCTAGCACGAGAATATCAGGCTGAATATTGGCTTGTTCATAAGCAAATAAAGTGCCTGTACGCCCAAAGCCTGTCGCAATTTCATCTAGAATTAACAGCACGTCATATTCATCACACAACTGACGCACTTGCTGTAAATATTCAGGATGATAAAAACGTAAACCACCCGCATTCTGCACCATAGGTTCAATTATGACGGCTGCAACCTCTTGGTGGTTTTCGCTAAGTTTTTGTTTGAAGTCATCAATGTATCCATCTTTCCAATCGTTACTGGTCGTTGCTGGGGCTTCTGCAAAAATATGATCAGCAAGTACATTATTAAACTTACCGTGCATTCCGTTTACAGGGTCACACACTGCCATCGCGCCAAAGGTATCACCGTAATAGCCATTGCGAACGGTTAATAATTTAGCTTTGGCACTCCCTTTTTTTGCAGACCAGTATTGCAGTGCCATTTTGATAGAGACTTCAACCGCCACTGAACCAGAATCTGCAAAGAAAACGTGTTGTAGATTGTCGCAGGTCATATCAATCAGTTTTTTAGCTAATGTCACCGCAGGTTCGTGCGTTAGACCACCAAACATCACATGAGACATTTTCTGCGATTGATCAATAAGCGCCTGATTTAGTTTGGGGTGGTTATAGCCGTGAAGTGCCGACCACCAAGAGGACATACCGTCGATTAAACGTGTACCATCTGTTAACTGAAGATAAACCCCTTCGGCAGATTCCACCGCAAGCATGGCTTGTGGATTGGACATACTGGAGTATGGATGCCAAACGTGTTCGGCATCGTAGGCGAGGAGCTCTTCTGGGGTCATGGAGTAATTTTAGAGGCTAAGATGGATTAATTAAAGCATACCACCTTAGTTTTACACATTGTTTTTTAACGCAGAGTTCGCTGAGAAAAGATTCGCAGAGCGATGTACTGAGCGTAGTCGAAGTGAGCCACAGAGTTTATGATTTTTCTTATAGACTTCGTGGCAAAAATATTTTTATCTTTTTACCTAGCAGCTTGCTGTTCACGCATAGCTTCAGAAATTGCATAACCATAAGCACAATCAACTTCCATACGTACTTTCAACAAGCCATTGGGTGAGTCATCAGCCATAATCACTGCCAACGGTGTATTACGTTTAAAGCGACGATGAGGTTTACGCAACCACATCAAACGCATTTTGTCGCTGAACGGAAAAGTCGTACGTAGCGCATCGGCAATACCAATAATATGGTCTAAGCGTGTCATTAAATGCTCAGTTTCTGGGAATGCTTTATCGCCCATGCGAAAACTTTGTAAATGACGTTTTTTACTGGCATCGTCAATTCCAAGAATCACTAACATTTGCTCTGAAGATAATTTCCAGCCATCCAAATAAGTCATGACACCTTGGGTGAGGTCTAGCATTTCTTGTTTGCTGTAATCTGCATAACCCTTTGCCATTATTTATCGCCCCCTTTCATAGTCGATTTTAATGCGTCTAAAGATACAACATTGGTTTTCTTTTTACTATCAGGGTATTGAGGGCGTTCGTTTAATTCTACGCCTGCTTCTTGTGCAATCTCATGTTCACGTGCGGCAATTAAACCAAAGCACATTTTAATGTCTTCTACCGTCGCGGCTGATAACGGTGACTTTAACGCTGAACTGTCAGGCGTAACATCTCGAATAATCGCAGAGAGAGTTTTACGCATCGCAACTAGGGTACGTTTTTCTTTGGTGAAATGCTCGGGTTCTTGTGACATGGGGGTAATCCATCATTTAATAGTAGGCAAATTTTACGTTGTTTTAGTACGTAATAATATATCCCATTGTATAAGGGCATCTCTGATTAAGTAATAGTGTTAGTAACATCTATTCAGTAGGAATAATTGCAACCTAGCCAAGACCTCCTTATGATTAGCCAACTTTTTTATATTGAGAAACAACAATGCGCCCAGCTTTATTAAACACCGTCCTCGACCATGAGTTTTTAGGAGCACAAAACGGCACTCATACGCCCGTAATGCTTTGGGGGCCACCGGGTGTAGGTAAATCTGATTTAATCTCTCAAATTGGCGAGCGCCATGATGTGCCAGTGATTGATATT
>CAZSXI010000137.1:0-6117 GCA_964611045.1 uncultured Cocleimonas sp.
TTAGCTTATTTTTTCATGCCTTGGTTTGGAAAAGAGTAACTGAGAAATAAATAGAATTATTAATAGGTAGATTTGGAATGGCAGCGGGTACACTAACCTCAACTGAATATATTAGACATCACTTGGCGAACTTGACCTATGGGCGTTTCCCTGATGGGCACTGGGGTATAGCTAATTCAGCAGAAGAAGCTAAAGAGATGGGTTTCATGGCGGTTCATGTTGATTCTATTTTTTGGTCTGTTTTTCTGGCAGTTGTTTTTCTGTTTTTCTTCACTCGTGTAGCAAACAGGGTTACAGCGGGTGTGCCAGGAAAAATGCAGAACTTTGTTGAGTGGATTGTCGAATTCGTTGATGATAGTGTGCGTGATTCGTTCAGTGGCCACAATAAACTGGTTGGGCCTTTGGCTCTTACCGTGTTTGTATGGGTTTTTCTAATGAATCTGATGGATTTAATACCTGTGGATTTGGTTCCTTGGGTGGTGGATAAGTTAGGTATAGCAAGCTACCAAAAAATTGTTCCGACAACAGATCCTAATGTAACCTTCGCATTGGCACTTGGTATTTTCGCCTTAGTGTTGTTTTACTCCATTAAGGTTAAAGGTGTCGGTGGCTTTGTGGCTGAGCTAACGCTTCACCCTTTTGAGGCTAAAAATATTTTTCTTAAGATATTGTTAATTCCAATTAACTTTTTTCTTGAGTTTGTATCGCTGATTTCAAAGCCCATCTCATTGGCGTTACGATTGTTTGGTAATATGTATGCGGGGGAGATGATTTTTATCCTGATTGCAATCATGTTAACGGCGGGGCCAGTGATAGGTCTGTTTGGTGGTGGTTTGCAAATAATTTGGGCGATCTTTCATATTTTGATTGTTACCCTTCAGGCATTTATTTTTATGACCTTGACGGTTGTTTACCTTGAAATGGCTCATCAGACAGATCATTAGTAGCGACTAATAATTTTTTAACAAACATATTTTTTAATTTTATTTTTTTCAAAGAGGATTTTTATAATGGAAACTGGATTACTTTATATTGCAGGCGCAATAATGATGGGTCTTGGGGCGCTTGGTGCCGCAGTGGGTATCGGAATATTGGGAAGTAAATTTCTCGAGGGTGCTACGCGTCAACCAGAGTTGATTCCAATGTTACGTACACAGTTCTTTATTGTTATGGGGCTAGTGGATGCGGTGCCAATGATTGCAGTAGGTCTTGCGATGTACATTCTATTCGCTGTTGCTTAATCTGTTTACTATTTGAAGGTTTAGATAATGAATATTAACCTAACATTATTTCTGCAAATGATCTTTTTTGCCATATTTGTTTGGTTTACGATGAAGTATGTTTGGGGTCCTATTGTTGGGGTTCTAGATGAGCGTAAAGCAAAGATTGCGGATGGGCTTGCAGCCTCTGAAAAAGGATTGAAAGATCAGGAGTCTGCTAAAGAACTAGCATTGCAAGAGATTAAGAAAGCAAAGCAAGAAGCCGCTGAAATTATTGTTCATGCAAAATCTCGTGATACTCAAATGATTGAAGAAGCTAAAGGTAAGGCTGTAGAAGAAGCTGACCGCATAATGGCGGGTGCTCAGGCTGAAATTGATCAAGAAGTTAATCGTGCTAAGGATTCTTTGCGTACTCAAGTGTCAGAGTTGGCAGTTGCAGGCGCATCTAAGATCTTAGGTAAAGAAGTTGATGCGAGTGCTCACAAAGCAGCGCTTAAAGAACTGATTGCGCAGATCTAGGAACTCGATATGTCTGAATTAACTACTGCAGCTCGTCCTTATGCTCGTGCCGTTTTTGAAATGGCAAATGAGGCAGGTGGTTTAGCTAAATGGTCAGAGGTGTTAGCATTTATGGGGGCTATTGCAGACAATGAAGATGTGAAAACATTGTTGGCAACTCCAAAAATGGCTAAGCAAGCTGGCGCAGATGCTTTTATAGCGCTTTGTGATAAAAAGCTAGATGATAAGGCTGAAAACTTGGTCAAGATGTTGGCTGAGAATGACCGCTTATCGTTATTGCCAGAAATGAGCGTGCTTTATGAGGCGCTTAAAGATGAGGCAGAAGGTTCGGTCGAAGCGTTAGTTACAGCAGCTAAGGCGCTTACCCAAGCGGAAGAAAAGTCAATTGCGGCGGCTCTTAAAAAGCGTTTGGGACGTGATGTGAAATTAAAAGTTAGCGTGGATGAATCACTACTAGGTGGTGCAATTATTCGGGCTGGCGACTTAGTAATGGATGGATCTATCAAAGGTCGTTTAAATAAAATGACTAACCTGATGACTCACTAATTTTCTTGTTTTAAACAAGAAAAACTAAGTACAAAATAATTATTGAAATAAGGTAAAGGTATGCAACTTAACCCAACAGAAATCAGTGATCTAATAAAGAAGCGTATTGATGGCTTCGATACAGATGCTGAAGCTCGTACGGAAGGTACAATCGTATCCATCATGGATGGTATCGTGCGTATACATGGTCTATCTGATGTTATGTCAGGTGAGATGATTGAATTCTCAAATGGTGCTTATGGTTTAGCGCTAAACTTAGAGCGCGACTCAGTCGGCGCGGTAGTTCTAGGTGACTATAAAGGTATGTCAGAAGGCGATACAGTCAAATGTACAGGTCGTATTCTTGATGTTCCAGTAGGTCCAGAATTAATGGGTCGCGTTGTTGACTCGCTAGGTGCCCCGATTGACGGAAAAGGTCCTATCAACACGAAAGAGATGAACCCAATCGAGCGTCAGGCTCCGGGTGTAATCGAGCGTAAGTCAGTTGATGAGCCAATGGAAACTGGAATCAAAGCACTTGATTCAATGGTGCCGGTTGGTCGCGGTCAACGTGAATTGATCATTGGTGACCGTCAAACAGGTAAAACGGCGATTGCGATTGATGCGATCATCAACCAAAAAGGCAAAGGCGTTAAATGTATTTATGTTGCGATAGGCCAGAAGGCTTCATCTGTAGCAGGTATCGTGCGTAAACTTGAAGAGTACGGCGCGATGGATTACACAATCGTTGTTGCAGCTAACGCATCTGATCCAGCATCGATGCAATACCTTGCACCTTATGCAGGTTGCGCAATGGGTGAGTACTTCCGTGATAACGGCGAAGACGCACTGATCATTTATGATGATCTTACTAAGCAGGCTTGGGCTTATCGTCAAGTATCATTGTTGCTACGTCGTCCTCCAGGACGTGAAGCATATCCTGGTGATGTTTTCTTCTTGCACTCTCGTTTATTAGAGCGTTCTTCACGTGTAAATGCTGAATACGTTGAGCGTTACACAAAAGGAAAAGTGAAAGGTAAGACAGGTTCTTTGACAGCTTATCCAATCATCGAGACACAAGAAGGTGATGTATCTGCATTCGTACCTACGAACGTAATTTCGATTACTGATGGTCAGATTTTCTTAGATACTGACCTATTTAACTCTGGTAATCGTCCAGCGATTGACGCGGGTCTTTCAGTGTCACGAGTAGGTGGTGCAGCACAGACTAAAATCATCAAAAAGTTAGGTGGTGGTATTCGTCTTGATTTGGCTCAGTATCGTGAATTAGCGGCATTCTCACAGTTTGCATCTGACTTGGACGAAGGTACAAGAAAACAGTTAGAACGTGGTGAGCGTGTAACAGCATTGATGACTCAGAAGCAATACACTCCTTTGAAAACAGGTGAGCTTGCATTCACATTATTTGCGGCTAATGAAGGTTTCATTGATGATGTTGAAGTTGATAAAGTCAATGATTTTGAAACGGCAATGCTAGCGTATGTTCGTTCAGAGAAATCAGATTTTCTTGATAGCTTAAATGATAGCGGTGATTTCAGTGATGAAATTGCAGCTGAAATGAAAAGCACGCTTGAAGACTTTAAATCGAAAGGTGCTTGGTAATCAGGCGCTTGGCAGATAAGGAGTAATCAATGGCAGGTCTTAAAGAAATACGTTCGCAGATTGGTAGTATTCAAAATACCAAAAAGATTACCAAGGCTATGGAAATGGTTGCGGCATCTAAAATGCGTCGTGCTAGAGAACGTATGGATGCTTCGCGTCCTTATGCTGAAAAAATGCGTCAAGTGGTTAGCCACATGGCATTGGGAAAATTGGAATATCAGCATACTTTTGTGAAAGAGCGTGAAACAGTAAAGCGTGTTGGATATATCGTTATCTCATCTGATCGTGGTTTGTGTGGTGGATTGAATACCAATCTATTTAAAAAGACATTCCAAGATATAGCTACATGGAAAGAGCAAGATGTAGAAGTTGATATTGCTATTTTTGGTAGCAAAGCATTATCAACATTCAGACGTTTTGGTGTAGTAGCTGAAGCAACAGGTCTTGGTGATAAGCCAAGCGTGGATGATTTGGTCGGTACAGTTAAAGTGATGCTGGATGCTTACGAAGAAGGGCGTATTGATCGTTTATTCTTGGTAGAAAATGAATTTGTAAATAGCATGACTCAAACACCACGTGTTACGCAGATGATTCCAATTGTTGCGACTGAGATGGAAGAGTTGAAATATCACTGGGATTATATCTACGAGCCAGAGGCAAAAGATGTCGTTGATGTATTAATGGATCGTTATATCGAATCATTAGTTTATCAAGGTGTGGTTGAAAATATTGCCTGTGAAATGTCGGCTCGAATGGTGGCAATGAAAAGTGCAACAGATAACGCAGGTGACATGATTGATAAGCTGAAGTTGAAATACAACAAAGCGCGTCAAGCAGCGATTACACAAGAAATTTCAGAAATTGTTTCGGGTGCAGCAGCGGTTGAATAACGCTGTTTAGTTTTAAAGCAATTCCAAAAAACACATGGAACTGCTTAGATTGGTCCTGAAGGTCGGCAGATCAAGGCAAAAAATTTGAGCTTGCAGTTGTAAGTGATGATTTTTTAACGAGGAGATGGCGACCTTCAGGGGCAAGCTAAGTAGTTACAAAAAATTTAATTTTAAGATAGAGGTACTAACATGAGTACTGGAAGTATTGTTCAAGTTATCGGTCCTGTTGTTGATGTGGAATTCCCACGTGATGCAGTTCCATCAGTATATAGTGCATTAACAGTTGCAGATCAGAATGGTTTAACGCTAGAAGTTCAAGGTCAATTGGGTGACGGCGTCGTTCGTACGATTGCGATGGGTGAGACCGAAGGTCTTAAACGTGGCATGGAAACAGTTAATACTGGTGAGCCAATTAAAGTGCCTGTTGGTGAGGCGACCTTAGGTCGTATCATGAATGTATTGGGCGAGCCAGTTGATATGGCTGGTGATGTTAAAGCTGAAAAGCACATGCCAATTCATCGTGATCCACCAAGCTATGAAGAACTAGCTTCCACACTGGATATACTGGAGACAGGAATCAAGGTTATTGACTTGGTTATGCCAATCGCTAAAGGCGGCAAGATCGGTCTATTTGGTGGTGCGGGTGTTGGTAAAACCGTAACATTGATGGAACTAATCAATAATATCGCGAAAGAGCACAGTGGTTTATCTGTATTTGCTGGTGTTGGTGAGCGTACTCGTGAAGGAAATGATTTCTACTATGAGATGGAAGAAGGTGGCGTACTTGATAAAGTAGCACTGGTTTACGGTCAAATGAATGAGCCTCCTGGAGCACGTCTTCGTGTTGCTTTGACTGGCTTAACAATGGCTGAGCATTTCCGTGACGAAGGTCGTGATGTATTGATGTTTATTGATAACATCTATCGTTACACGCTTGCGGGTACTGAGGTATCAGCACTACTAGGTCGTATGCCTTCAGCGGTTGGCTATCAGCCTACACTGGCAGAAGAAATGGGTGCGCTTCAAGAGCGTATCACTTCTACTAAGAAAGGTTCTATCACATCATTTCAAGCGGTATATGTACCTGCGGATGACTTGACTGACCCATCTCCAGCAACAACTTTTGCTCACTTAGATGCGACATTAGTACTTTCTCGTAACATTGCAGAGCTTGGTATTTATCCAGCGGTTGATCCTTTGGATTCATCTTCACGCCAGTTAGATCCATTAGTTATTGGCGACGAGCATTACGGTATTGCTCGCGGTGTTCAGGGTGTTCTACAACGTTACAAAGAATTACAAGATATTATAGCGATTCTGGGTATGGATGAATTATCAGA
>CAZSXI010000138.1:0-6087 GCA_964611045.1 uncultured Cocleimonas sp.
TTTGTTTACAAAACGGCAAAAAAAGAGGGGGGTGGATATTCATTAAGGTGGTTTACACCGACTACAGAGGTAGATTTGTGTGGTCATGCGACCTTAGCAACCTCTCATATCCTTTGGGAGGAAGGTTACTTGGATAAAAGTCAGCCAGCGGTTTACGATACATTGAGTGGCAGGCTGGAAGTCAATCGTGTCGAAACAATAGAAGAGGAGCAGAATGAGAAAAGTGTTGAGATGGTGATGAACTTTCCTGCCGATGTTGTCACACTGTGCAAACAGCCTATCGGATTGGATATGGCTTTAGATTGTCAACTCATCAATACTTACAACGCAGGTTTAGATTTGTTGGTAGAGGTGGCTGATGAGCAAACGGTGGCAAATTTAAACCCCGTTATTCAGCAGCTTGCCACAATTCCTGTTCGGTGCATTATAGTGACGGCAAAGGGTGACGATTGTGATTTTGTATCACGTGTTTTTGGTCCCAATGTTGGTATTGATGAAGACCCTGTGACAGGCTCGACACATTGCTCACTTACACCGTTTTGGGCAGAAAAATTAGGTAAAGCTAAAATGCGTGCAAAACAATTATCCAAACGAGGTGGTTTGTTGGGTGTTGAATTGCAGGGCGATCGCGTCAATGTTTCTGGACAGGCAGTCACTGTTTTTAAAGGCGAACTGGTGTAGAGATCAGTTCGTAAAGTATTATATAAAGAGCAATCATGATGAAAAACTTACTCTCAAAACGAATCCAGAATGTTCCTGAATCTTTCATCCGTAAAATTTTAAAAGTCTCCACACAGCCCGATGTAATTTCATTTGCAGGCGGTTTGCCGAGTGCGGATTTGTTTCCTATCCAAGGCTTGGAAGACGCGTGTAACAAAGTTTTGCAAACCAATGGAAAAAAAGCTCTACAGTATTCAAGTTCAGAAGGTGATAGCGAGCTAAGAGCGTGGATTGCACAGCGTTACCAAGAAAAGCAGGGCTTAAATGTTTCACCTGACAATATCCTAATCACCAATGGCTCGCAACAGGCGTTAGATTTATTAGGAAAAGTGTTACTCAATGAGGGTGATTCAGTAGCGATAGAAAACCCAGGTTATTTGGGTGCAATTCAATCATTTTCACTTTATCAGCCAAAGATGTTTCCTGTCGCTATTGATGAAGAGGGTATGGATACTAAGCAATTAGCTGAAGTTTTAGAAGCACACAAACCTAAGTTGCTTTACACCGTGCCAAATTTTCAAAACCCTACGGGTATTTCATATACTCAAGAGAATCGAGAAGCGGTCGCTCAAGTTGTATCGCAATACGATACTTTGTTAATACAAGATGATCCTTACGGAGAACTAAGATTTTCAGGTAAACAAAAATCAAATTTCTATGAATTACTACCTGAACAAACGCTCATATTAGGCTCGTTCTCAAAAGTTGTCGTACCTTCATTTAGATTGGGGTGGATTGTAGCGCCTGACTGGCTGATGAAGCCTTTGGTTATCGCTAAACAAGCAGCCGATTTACATACAAATTATTTTTCTCAGCAGGTGATTTCTCAGTATTTGAAAGATAATGCGCTAGATAATCATATAGAAAAAATAACAACATTTTACGGCAGGCAAAAGCAAGTGATGATGGATGCGATTGAGAAATACTTCCCTAAAGACGTGCAAGTAGCAGAGCCAGAGGGGGGGATGTTTTTATGGGTAACTTTGCCTAAAGGAGTGTCAGCAATGGCATTGTTTGATAAAGCTATCAAAGAAAAGGTTGCTTTCGTGCCCGGTAATCCATTTTATGTGGGTGATAGTATAGAAAATACCATGCGCTTAAGTTATGTGACGGTTGATGAGGCTAGTATTTTAGAAGGTATCAAGCGCCTCGCACAATGTATGAAGCAATAATTCCATCGTTTGAGCTACCGCTAATCCATTGTTTTGGTAAAAGCTTATCGCTTGCTATAAAATCAGAGGAGCAACAGTAAAAATAATAAATCGCCTAGAGCAACAACTAGAGCAAATAGTAGCCGAGAATAAAAATGAATAATAATAAAGAAACCATCATTGTAGGTATTAAAAAAGCAAGCGATGAGTATAAAGTTTGGCTAGATCAAGCAGAGTTACTTGTTGAAGGTAAAGCGAATCATATTGTCAAAGATCCTGTAGCGCATACTAACTGCGAGTTTGGCGTGTGGTTTTATTCTGAAGGGCAACAATTAAGTACAGTTACTGGTTTCAAAGAAGTTGAATCAGCACATCAAGCATTTCATCAGGCTTATGCAACTATTTATGAGGGTGCAAAAGAGGTTAGTGATTCTCAATCTATTAGCGTACTGAAACGCCACTTTTCTAAATTAAAAAATCAATCTGCTTTATCAATAAGGAAGCTGGAACAAATGGAGCAATCTTTATCAGAAGAAGATGGTTTATCTGAGGTTAAAGAAGACACAGTCAATGTTGAACCTGATATTGAGTTTGTTAAGCCAGAGGTTACTGCTGTTCAGCAGCCATCTATTGGTTCGGCAGACTTATTTAGAAAATTGAAAGAGCAGGATTTACTACAGCTACAACAAGAGCAGCAACTAACAGAATTGGAATTGAAGCAACTTGAAGATAGACAGCGTTTAACCACGCAAAGTACGGAACAAATAGCGCAGTACCAATCCTTGAAAGAAGAGGAAATCAATCAGCAGCTCAATGATCATAAAATATTGGAAGAGAGTAATATCAATGATATTTTTCTAGGTCAACAAGACCTTTCTCGTATTAAAGAGGATATTTTATCTAAACATGATGAGCTTGAGCAGCTAGCATTGGTTGATAAAAAGCTTGAGCAAAGAAAAGCAGAAGAAGAGAAGAAAGAACGAAAAATTTTAAATGATTTTGAAAGCAGGCAATCATTAGACAAGCAAGACCTTATCCAGTTGGAGCAACAACGGGGAAAATGGGAAAGCGAAGCCGAAAAACTGAGACAACAACTTGCGTTAATTGAGCAAGACTTAGAGAGCTTGACGGAAAAGGAATCACAAAAGCAGGGGCTCATTGATAAATCGAACAGTGAGAAAGAGACAAAATTACAGGAGTTGGTACAGCAATCTCAACTTCAAGATAAATTAAATGGTCATAAAATTCGAGTTAAAGAAGCCAAGCAAAGTGAATTGAAACAATTAGAAGAAGCGCAGTCATCAAAGAAGAAAAGACTGAAAGAATTGGAAATGGAATCGGCTGTATTAGAGAATCAAAAAGTTGATATAAGTAAGCAACATAGAAAAGAATTAAGAGGGCTAAAGGAGCGCCATAACTTTAAAAAAATGACGGTTGAAAAGCTAGAGAAAGATAAGAGTCGAAAGCAGCAAGAGCTTAAAGAGCTTGCTCATCAGAAATCGGCAATTCAGCAAGGTCTAGATCAAATGGATTCGCCACAAGCAGACACTGAAAAAGTACTAGAAGAGGTTTAATCTAGCCGTTTTATAACTGCCGATTATGATAAGCTAGCAGCCTTATTTAATCGTATTAGGTCAATCTTCAACTAAATGAGTCAAGCCACACGGATACCGTCGACTGAGCACGGTATTAACCCTCGGGAAATCGATAAAAAAGCCCGCACAATTTTAACCTCATTAACCAAAGCAGGCTATGAAGCTTATTTGGTTGGTGGTGCTGTTCGTGATTTATTGTTAGATCATCACCCAAAAGACTTTGATATTGCTACCAGCGCAACGCCTGAGCAGGTAAAAGAAGTCCTTCCATCTACCCGTATAATTGGTCGTCGTTTTCGTCTTGCACACGTACACTATGGGCGTGAATATTTTGAAGTGGCAACATTTCGTGCACCGCATGATGATAGTGATAAAGGGAAGGTTGGTGATCACGGTCGTATTATCAATGACAATGTTTACGGTACAGTTGTTGAAGATGCCTATCGTCGTGACTTTAGTATCAATGCGCTATTTTATGATTTAGAAACGGGTGACGTGCTTGATTTTGTTGGCGCGATGGATGATCTCAAGAAACTTCAATTACGCATGATTGGCGATCCTGTAGTGCGCTATCGTGAAGACCCTGTAAGAATGATTCGTGCAGTACGCTTTGCAGCAAAACTTAATTTAACGATCGAGCCTGCATCAGAAGCTCCTATTCATAAGCTATCTTCATTGCTTGGCAATATTGCCCCTGCCAGATTATTTGATGAAACATTAAAGTTGTTTCATGGTGGTATGGCAGTAAAAACCTTAGAACTACTCAGGCATTACCACTTGTTGGAACATTTATTTCCGCAAGCAGAAAAAAGCTTGGCAGATGATGAAGAGAATGGTTCTTACACCAATCTTGTTTACGCGGCATTGAATAATACCGACAAACGTATTCGATCAGGTAAGCCTGTCACTCCAGCCTTCTTATTTGCCGTCATGCTTTGGAAGCAGATTAGGGATGGTTCTGAAATGTATAGAGAGCTAGGTAATCCTTCATTGCAGTCTGTGCATTTAGCTGCAACAGATGCTTTTGCAGAACAGGTGAAATGTATTTCAGTGCCTCGTCGTTTTAGTAATATGACGCGTGAAATTTGGACGATGCAAGGTCGTTTCCAGTTTAAAAATACACGTCGTGTGATGGGTTTTCTAGAGCACCGTCGTTTTCGGGCAGCCTATGATTTTATGTGTTTGCGTGCAAAATCGGGTGAAATTATGCCTGATGATTGCGAGTGGTGGACGTTAATTCAAGAAGTTGATGAACAAGAAAAAATAGCCATGTGCCAAGTGTTTAGTGGTTCCTCTAAAAAAGGCAAAGTCAATAGAACGGGCAGGCGCAATAAGCGCAGTTAAATGACTTCGCATGACTCACAAACTCAGCCAGTTATTTGTTATGTTGCTCTTGGCAGTAATCTCGGCGACTCTGTTGCTCATATAATGGATGGTTTGCAAGCCTTGGCTAATCATTCTGAGTTAGATTATCTGGATATTTCTCATTTTTATCAAAGCAAGCCACACGGCCCGCAAGACCAGCCCGATTACATTAATGTCGCTGTTGAATTTAAAACAACATTGAAGGCAGAAGTATTGCTCGATGAGTTACAAAAAATTGAGAATGAAAATGGACGGATACGTGAAGGCGTAGAGCGATGGGGAGCAAGAACCTTAGATTTGGATCTGCTCTTCTATGGCGACGAGACCATTAATACTAAACGGCTAACCGTGCCGCATCCTCGGATTTGCGAACGTGCATTTGTGTTATACCCTCTTCGTGATCTGATAAAAGAGCAAAACTTGAAAATTACAGAGAAGACCACACTTAATGATTGTATCGCCAAGCTTTCTGCAGAAGCAAAAAGCGACATTAAAGAGTATATAACGAATGGCTAAACGCATAACCGTAAAAACACTTCGAGAGATGAAGCAAACTGGCGAAAAAATAGTTTCACTTACCGCTTATGATGCCAGTTTCGCACGCGTTATCGATGAGCAAGAAGTCGATGTGATCCTTGTTGGAGATTCTTTGGGCATGGTTATGCAAGGTCATGATTCTACAGTGCCTGTTACGGTTGACGATATAATCTATCACGCGAAATCAGTAGCGCCCCAATGTAAGCGAGCCATGGTAATGGCTGATTTGCCTTTTATGAGCTACACCAATCCCAGTCAAGCCATTACGAATGCAGCAAGGCTAATGCAAGAAGGGCAGGCTCATATCGTAAAGCTAGAAGGTGGTGAAGCACAGCTTGATACGGTAAGACACATGACGCGACACGGTGTACCTGTGTGTGCACATTTGGGTTTAACGCCACAGACTGTTCATAAACTTGGTGGTTATCGTGTGCAAGGGCGTGAAGATACCGTTGCGCAACAAATGCTGTCTGATGCATTAGCGTTGCAAGATGCAGGTGCGGATGCGGTGGTTTTGGAGTGTGTTCCTGTTGATTTAGCTGAAAAGTTAACCCAAGCGTTAGAAATACCAACGATCGGTATCGGTGCAGGTCGTGTTTGTGATGGACAAGTATTGGTATTGCAAGACATGATTGGCATTTCGTCGTTAGCACCTAAATTCACGGCTAATTTCCTGCGGGATGGACGCAATATCCCAGAAGCAATCGCTGCTTATGTGG
>CAZSXI010000139.1:0-4312 GCA_964611045.1 uncultured Cocleimonas sp.
TCAACCAATGCCAGTGGACCGTGTTTAAGCTCGCCAGCAGGATACGCTTCCGCATGAATGTAGGAAATTTCTTTCAGCTTTAGTGCGCCTTCCATTGCTACAGGGTATTGATCACCACGCCCTAAAAATAATGCATTGTGCTTATCAATAAATTGCTCTGCCATCTTTTCAATGTCTTTGTCATGTTCCAGAGCTTGCTCAAGCAGTGCAGGTACTTTTTTAAGGTCAGCAACCATTGTTGCAACTTTATCTTCGCTACCACCTTTGGCTTGCATCAATAAGCCAATCAATAGTTGAAGCGTAATAAGTTGTGTGGTGAAGGCTTTAGTTGATGCTACGCCAATTTCTGGACCCGCAACCGTAAGTAACGCCAAGTCTGATTCTCTAATTAACGAGCTTTCGTCCACATTACAAATACTTAAACTGGCAAGACAACCTGTTTTTTTAACTTTATCTAATGCCGCTAAAGTATCAGCAGTCTCACCTGATTGTGAGATTGTCACAAACAACATGTTTTTTCTGGGTGGTTGACGGCGATAGCGATATTCACTGGCAACTTCAACATTGCACGGGATATCTGTAAGACTTTCCATCCAGTATCGTGCAATTAGTCCCGCGTGATAACTGGTGCCACAGGCTATGATTTGAACTTCTTCAACTTGTTTTAATATTTCGGCAACACTTTTACCTTGCACCTCACCCGAAATACACTGTTTGATACAGTCAACCTCTAAACGACCTGCTAGTGTTTTTTGTACTGCTTGTGGTTGCTCGTAAATTTCTTTGAGCATGTAGTGGCGGTATTCACCCAAATCAGACTCTAACGAGGTGGCTTTTGATTGCTTAACTTCTCGCTCTACTTGATTACCATTTTCATCTTCAATCGTTATTTGATGTCTTTCAATCGAAGCTACATCACCGTTTTCAAGATAAATAAAACGACTGGTTACTGGTAACATGGCTTGAATATCTGAGCCTATAAAATTCTCACCTACGCCAAGCCCAATGACTAACGGACTGCCTTGTCGTGCGGCTATCAATACATCTGGATCTTCCGGTGAAATCACACCTAATGAAAATGCGCCTGTTAAATTCAATATCGAGCGTTTTACCGCTTCTAAAAGGCTAACACCCTCGGTTAAGTTTGATTCGATGAGATGAACAATGACTTCGGTATCTGTCTCTGATTCAAACTCATAGCCTTTGGTTTTTAACGCTTCACGTAATTCTTCATGGTTTTCGATAATGCCGTTATGAACGACTGCCACGCGATTATTACTTAAATGCGGGTGTGCGTTACGCTCTGCAGGCTCGCCATGGGTAGCCCAACGTGTGTGCGAAATACCTATCACGCCGTGCTGTGGGAATTCTTTTAACTTTTTTTCTAATTCAACAACACGCCCTAATGCGCGTACACGTTGTAGTCTTGCATCGCCATCAAGCAATGCTATGCCCGCTGAATCATAACCGCGATACTCTAATCTGCGTAAGCCCTCTAACAAAATTTCGGTTACTGGACGCTGGGCAATTGCTCCGACTATTCCACACATTAGCTATTCTCCTTATTGTTGTTTTTATTAGAGCTATTTTTAGTAGGACGATTCCAACCTTTAATTGTGATTTGTTTTGAGCGTGATAATGTTAATTGAGCTTTGGGTGTGTCTTTGGTGATAGTCGAACCCGCGCCAATCACCGTGCCGTTACCAAGAGTGACGGGAGCGACTAGTTGTGTATCTGAGCCAACAAAAACATCATCACCAATAACCGTTTGAAATTTATTCGCACCATCGTAGTTACAAGTAATCGTGCCCGCACCAATATTTACGCCATCACCCATTTGAGTATCACCGATATAGCTTAAATGGCTAACTTTGCTACCCTTACCCACCGTAGATTTTTTAATCTCAACAAAATTACCTATTTTTGCTTTAGCTTTTAATATTGTTTCGGGGCGAATTCTTGCAAAAGGCCCTATATCACAAGCTTCACCTATCACAGCAGAATCAATAACGGAATTTGCTTGAACAATTGTATTACTCGCAATTTGAGAATTTTTAATCACACAGCCAGATTCGATAATTACGTTATCACCCAGTACAGTATCGCCAATAAATACGTTATTCACATCGATAGAAACATCTTTACCTGCTGTTATCGTACCGCGAATATCAAGTCTATTAGGATCAAGTAGGGTAACACCTGCCTTCATTAGTTCTTCTGCTTTTATTGCTTGATACGCTCTTTCTAACTCCGCTTGTTGAATACGGTCATTAACACCCTGTACTTCTAAGGGGTTGTCACAAATAACCGCTTCAACGATACCACCCTCATTCACTGCCAAACTAATACAATCAGTGAGGTAATATTCACCTTGCTTATTATTAGGTTCTAATTGCTTTAACCAGCGTTTTAAATCAGCACCCTTTGCTGCAATGAAACCCGTGTTTACTTCTTGAATTTTTCGTTGCTCATCCGTAGCATCTTTTTCTTCAACAATACTTAAAATCTTACCGTTGTCATTACGCACTATTCGACCGTAACCAAAGGGTTTATCAAGCTTGGTAGTTAGTACGCTAAGCACAGAATTCTCAAGCTTTTCAGCAAGCAGGTTCAGAGTTTCAGCTTTAATTAAAGGCACATCACCGTAAGCAATAATAATAGTCGCGTCATCTTCGATTAAAGATTCAGCTTGCGCGACAGCATGCCCCGTCCCTTTTTGATCTTTTTGTAATGCCCAATGAATGCGTATGTCATCAATCGCTTCTTGCACTAGCTCACCACCGTGACCATATACAATTGCCATTTTGGCAACATCAAGCTGCTCACAACTATCAATAACATGCTGCAACATGGGCTTCCCCCCAATCGTGTGTAACACTTTGGGAAGTGACGAGTTCATGCGAGTGCCTTGACCCGCCGCAAGAATAATAGGAAATAATTTCATAGGCCAATAGTTATTAATTATGGTATGGCTAAATTATAAGCAATTTATGAAGATGGCGACATAGAAGAACAGATAAAATGCTAAATACGCGGGATAAAAAAGGGGAATCGAAGTCCACCCCCCTTCTTTTTCATGGTTTTGTAGTTTTTTTAAGAGCTAATCCTAGAAATTATTAACCTTCGGATAAGTACCCTAGTATGTTTTACAACGTGCTTTATAAGGGCTAGCTTGTGCCCCCCAACGATACTCCAGTGGAGCATGTGGATCTGAAATCACTCTACCACTTGATAAATTCTGACGTAATTCTCTTAGTGGCATAAAATATTTTTCACCTAAACTCATTTGTACCATACAAAACTCATTTAGCTCTTTCACTTCGGCAGGGCGTGGTTCTTTTACAGAGAATAATGCTTTGGCCCAACGCTGCGGTTGTGTCCAATGTTTGTACTTACTGTTTCTTTCGTGATGATTTTTTACTGCATTAAAAAAGGCTTTTAAACGCCTATCGCGTGATGGTGTTGAATAGTTATTATATTCGGTTCGCGTCATACACTTACGTCCTCTTTTCTTCATTTCTTGTAATTTAAAAAGTGCGTCGTAAACGTAAACACTGCGATCGTTGGCATACATACACATTGCTATCAACAATCTGAGTGTTTTCTTATCTGCCTCTTCTTTCTTCTTACCTAATGCACTAGCGATTATATCGGTAAAACGCACATAGTCATGTTTAACAGAAGCGGCTATTTTATATTGCTCATTATTGTAGCCTGGCTGTTTCTTTATTGGTTTTCTAATATTCTGGGGCTGAATAAAACGGCGATAACCATCCCTTTCTTTCTTAATATCTTCTGGAACATAAAAAGGGAAAGAAGGAATCCTAGCTAAAAATCGTGGAGCCCTAGGTGTTGTCGATGACATCACTTCTGCAACACCTGATTCAGTAATATTTACAACTTGATAAGCATGAACATCAGGCGCAGCATAAATATCACCCGGTCTAATATCATCAAGCGCAATAGGAAAAGTATCACGCGCTAATGTTCTTGTACTCGTTACATTAGCAACATAATCAAGAAACTTACGCACGCGCTTTTCTTCAGGATATTTGTCCCAACTCGTTTTGCCATTGCTTATCATCCTCCCACGTTTAGTTGGGTTGTGAATAACAAAAGGTAGTTTGTATTCATATGAGAAAATAAGGCGCATTGCATAAACGGCATCTGCACAATCATGGGAGAACTTATAATAAATGGGTTTCTTTTCATTCATGAAAAATTCTTCAGTCCAATTATTTTTCACCCAGTGCTGGTAGCGCTTTTCCCAAACATCATCCCATGTATTTTCTGCCTTCCAAACCATCGCGGA
>CAZSXI010000139.1:4412-6080 GCA_964611045.1 uncultured Cocleimonas sp.
TTAACTCTGAAATAAATCAGAGCCATAACGATTTAGCTTTCGCTTAACGCTGCATGAAACGCTGAAGTGCGCTACGTGTAGATGGTCCTACAACACCGTCGATAGGTCCTTTGTAGTAACCTTTAGCTTTTAGCTTAAGCTGTAAAGCACGAACATCAACTGTTGGCTTCTTTTCCATAGTAGGTCTGCTACAGCTGTATGTGTGACGATGACCTGCATTATTGTACTTATGAGTATGTGTTACTGAATTAGTACAACGAGGCTGTGCTGGATGAGTGTGAGCCCAACGATTTACAGGCTTAGGAGCCATAGTAGGTGCTTCTGCAGGAACAGAAATTGGCTCTGCTACTGGAGCGGCTACAACTGGAGCCGGAGCTTCAACTTGCTGCTGAGAACCTGCTTGTTGTGAACCGCCACCGGCAACTTGTGAACCACCTGCTGACTGCTGAGAACCGCCTGCAACCTGTGAGCCACCAGAAACCTGCTGAGAACCTGCTGACTGTGAACCACCAGCAACTTGCTGTTGTGAACAACCTGTTGCAAAAACACCCGCTAATACTAGTGTTGCAATAGAAAGTTGATTTGTTATCTTCATAATGTACGTCCTTTACTACATGTTAGTTATAAAATTTTAAATGACCATTTGTGAACAAACGATCCATAATTACTGTTTATTCGCAGAGGGAGTATAGTCTTAAATTAAAGTACATTCAAAAAAAATGGTAAAAAAACAACAAGTATTTGTATATTTATTACAATTTGTTGGTTTATATACAAAAATACTCATTTAAAGCTACCCAAACCCTGAAAAGTTTATCTTAAAGTCTTACCAATTCGATGAATCATCTCAATTTGCGCTTTTGCTGCATCTAATTCAGCTTTAATTGCCTCATAATCCAAATCTTCTGGATCTTTTCCCTCTAAAGCATCTTCTGCCCGTTTTTTAGCATCTTTTGCTGTTTGCTCATCAAGGTCTTCAGAACGTACTGCCGTATCTGCCAAAATAGTAACGATTGAAGGCTGAACCTCCATCACACCACCAGCAACAAACAACGAAACTTCTCCATCATCGGTTTTATACTTTAATTCACCCGCTTTTAAAGTGGTGATTAACTGAGAATGACGAGGCATTATACCTAAGTCACCCATTACACCGGGTGCTAGTAATTCCTGCACAGCACCTGAGAATATTGACTCCTCAGCGCTTACTACGTCTAACTGCATTGTCATAGCCATGCTTGTATCCTAATTATCTCTAGTATATGAAAAACAATAAGACTAAGCGTCTTTATTGCCTTTCTCTACAGCTTCTTCGATTCCACCAACCATGTAGAATGATTGCTCTGGCAAATGATCATATTCGCCCGCAAGAATTCCTTTAAAGCCAGAAAGTGTATCTGCAAGTGATACATATTTACCAGGAGCACCTGTAAACACTTCTGCCACATGGAATGGTTGAGATAAGAAACGTTGGATACGACGAGCACGTGCAACGGTTTGCTTATCATCTTCTGATAATTCATCCATACCAAGAATCGCTATAATATCCTGTAATTCTTTGTAACGCTGTAGAACACCCTGAACACCGCGAGCAATACCGTAATGCTCTTCGCCAATAACTAATGTATCTAAATGGCGTGAATATGAATCCAAAGGATCAACCGCTGG
>CAZSXI010000140.1:0-6047 GCA_964611045.1 uncultured Cocleimonas sp.
TATGCGCCTCTTGAGAGCATCCAATCTGAGACAAAAATTCTGCGTCAAGTTCCGCATCTTATTAAATCCTCATTCCTAACAATCAATTATTAAAGCAAATCCAGCTGATCACAAAGGTGTTTATCAAACCACCTAAACCCCAAGAGCGGCCCATTATAAACTGTCCCTGCTGTGGGTCGGCGATGAAAATAGTACAAACACGGATTAAGAACAGGCGACATGAATGGCAGCAACTCACGGCTTTAAAGCCACAAGCGGTCAACACCGTGATGTAAAAAGAGTGACGCTAAGTAAACAAAAAAGGTCAATAAAAGTGAAGAATATCGGACAGGCTCCTAGGGCATGAGTGAACATAAAACAACAAAAAAGATAAGAACAACCCCTGCAGCCTGTTATTCAAAGGCAGAGCTCGAAAATAAAGTAAACGCAGAAAAAGTAATCTACAAAGTAAGTCGCTAGATAGCCGGGCTTGTACAACAAACGGTTCAGCTCGTGGCTTCTCGCTACGCTCGAATCACGATCTAACCTTATTCGTTAAGGTGTACAACCAGCTTCTTCCCACCAACAATTTCCTACACTCTCCTGAAAAGTCATGACACCGTCAAATTTGGGTGACTCTGCGCGTGGTTTATTAAGGTGTTCTTTGATTCCGAAGTTACCGTAGCGGTAATAGGATTGTGGCATGGTGTAGAGTGTGAATAAGGTTGTTCCTTGGTCTGACAGATTTTTCCAGCCATTCAAAAATGTGTTGTAACGATCCTTCATACGTGGATCGCGATTCGCTTCATTAAAGAGTTTACGAAGGCGGGCTTGGTCACTGGCAATTACGCCTTTTCCTAAAACGCCAGTAACTAAATGTTGCCCACCTTCGTAGCTAATTAATTTAAGGTTGTATAAATTGGTGATTGCAAGTTGCCTTTTTACTGCCTCGATAGTTCCATCTATACCTTTGACATCATTGTCCATAGCTACAGTTTGATCAATAATGTCGAAAACGTCATCAACTGTTACAGCTTCTGTTAAAACTTTTGGTGCAGTGGTGCAAAAATTATGGAGTGTGTCTCGGTATGGACAGCCAAAGAAATAAGGCGCAATGGCTATCACATCAATTTTATTTGTGGGTACTGTTTTTAGCATTTGTTCGGTTAATATTTTGTCTCCAATAAATGAACCTAAAACACGTGTTAAGCGAGTATTTGAAAATTTTGTAGCCCAAAGGTCAAATATTTCAACAGAGCGTTTACTATGGTATCTAAGACGTGAAAAATAATTCTTACAGCGACGAGCATCACGTTCCTTTTGGGTAAATTCATTACCACAGTTACGGGTAAATATATCACTTGGTGATGGACTAACTTCCAAACCTTGCGGGATAGTATTCAACCCCAATTCAGTGCCTTTCTTAGCCATATATTGGTAGGCAGAAAAACCTGAATTCCAAACTTCATTTGAATATTCTAAATACACGTTTAGATTAGACTTAAGATCGTTATTCGTCATTTCTGCCGCATTGCTGATGTAATCATCGCTAGCAACATGTGGCATGTTGATCCACATATCACGATCTAGCGTGTTAGCCAGTGCAATAACAACTTCAAGCGGTACACCTTTATGATCTTCATGTGCCGTTCTACCATCATTTCCACCCCACACAGCATCTGATAGTGTTGCTCTGTCAGCCCATGTACCTACATTAGCAGGGCAGGTAGCAGGGTCGTAGCACAACTTTTTTAAGCTGGCTTCCATTAGATTCATCATGCGGATAACTTTGAAGTTTCTTAAAAACATTAAGTAATCTGGATTGAATATGATGGCGTTTCTGTCTGCCAGTAAACGACTCTCAAACGATTCGTATATTGTTCCGTTAGGGCAGGTATCAGTAGCATCAACACGGATGAAAGGGTTTCCCGTACAGGTTCCTCCAGGCATAACAATTCGAATATTTGTCATATAGGCAGCAGCAGATATATCCCGAATATTCATATTGAAAGCATTGGTGTCTGATGCGGCAACCTCATCTTCGCCATCAAAGTCATTAAGATTTAAATTGATGGTGTATTTATTCTCATTCAGAACTTTCTGAACATTTGATATAGAGCCACTAAATTCTAATCTTCCGCTACCATCAAAAAGAACCGTGTATTGACCCTCTGGCATAGAATTATCAAGCGTGCCTTGTAGAAGTTTTGATTTTGCGTATGTTTGACCTGTTGCAAATTCTGTTGGCCAGCCATTGCTATCAAAACTTGTCCCTGCAGGGGATAATTCTTTAAAAGGACGTGCCGTTCTAAAAATATCCACAAATGGCATGGGCATTCCTGCTGTATCAGCACCGCCTTGCGGACCTTCGGTGTTGATACCTAGTGATGGCGTGAACGAAAGTGGAGGCATGATACCGGTTACTAGATAATTTGCTTTTATCGCTCCAAGAGAGTCATTGCTGGCAATATTAGTGGGTGCAGAGGTGTTTCCATCTGTATCAGTGCTTGTGATTATTATGTTTCCATCAGGCTGTGAGGGAACGCTGGTTAGCGAGTAATCTCCACTTGCATTAGCAGTGGTTGATCGTAGTGAACCATCAGGGAATATTGCTGTAACGGTAGAGCCAGCCTCTGCAGTACCCGTAATAGTGATTGAGCCATTACTAGAGGAAGTAGGTGTGTTTGATTTTGGTGCAGCAGTGTCTATGATTGTTGGTGCGCCACCGCCACAAGCTACTAATGCCGTTAATAGCATAAACACCGTTACTTTTTTTACCGTAGATACAAATTCCATTGTCTTCCCCATTTAACCAAATGCTTGGTTTGTACTTATTGTGCGCAATTTCTTAGAATGTTATTAGCGCAACAAGTTCCTTATTTTATGAATTATACCTAATTAGTGCTTATAAATCTGTAATTTATAAGCACTTCTTTACAAAGAGTATTGGCTTTAAATATTGGTTTGTGCGTCAGTAACACTGACGCACAATAATAAAAATTAGGTTAGACTTTATCCGTGATAAAAAACCACCCAGACAATCAACCCCTTGCCGAACGCATGCGCCCCAAAACATTGGAGGAGTACATCGGTCAGCAACATATTTTGGGTGAAGGTAAACAATTACGTGCCGCCATTGAGCAAGATCGTCTACATTCCATGCTATTTTGGGGGCCTCCCGGCACAGGTAAAACCACACTTGCTAGATTAATTGCCCATTACAGTGGCGCTGAATTTATCACCATGTCGGCAGTTCTGTCGGGCGTTAAAGATATTCGAGCGGCAGTAAAGCTTGCTAAACAAAGCCACGAGCTTGATGGTAGAAGCACCGTGTTATTTGTAGATGAGGTGCATCGTTTTAATAAATCACAGCAAGATGCATTTTTGCCTCATGTTGAAGATGGCACTTTTAGTTTTATCGGTGCAACCACCGAAAACCCATCTTTTGAGCTAAACAACGCATTATTGTCTCGCGTGCGTACTTATATTTTACGTTCACTAACGCTTGATGATATTAAAGTTATTATACAGTCTGCCGTAGAAAATAAAGAACGTGGCTTAGGTGATAAAAACTTAGCGATTGATCCTCAAGCATTAGATTTTTTAGCCAAAGCCGCCGATGGTGATGCAAGACGCGGACTCAATTGGTTGGAGATTGCCGCTGACTTAGCAGTAGATAATCGCATCACTTTAAAAACCATCGAAGAAATCGCTAGCGAAGGTGTACGCCGTTTTGATAAAGGTGGTGATTTGTTTTACGAGCAAATATCAGCCTTGCACAAATGTGTACGCGGTAGCAATCCCGATGCGGCATTGTATTGGTTTTGCCGAATGATTGATGGTGGTTGTGATCCCATTTATATCGCAAGGCGAGTGGTGCGCATGGCGAGCGAAGATATTGGCAACGCCGATCCGCGTGGATTATCGATGGCAATGGACGCTTGGCAAACCTATGAACGATTAGGAAGCCCAGAAGGTGAGTTGACCATAGCGCAAGCGATTGTTTATCTTGCCTCAGCGCCCAAAAGTAATGCGGTGTATGGCGCCTATAAACAAGCCATGCGAGATGCAAAAGAATCAGGCTCGTTAGATGTGCCGATGCATTTACGCAATGCGCCAACCCGTTTTATGAAAGACATGGATTACGGTAAAGACTATCGCTATGCGCACCAAGAAGAGGGCGCTTATGCTGCGGGTGAAACTTACTTTCCTGATGAATTGGGTGAACGAATTTATTATGAGCCTGTGGCGTATGGATTAGAAATTAAAATTGGTGAAAAGCTGGCGCATTTACGTGAGCAAGATCGTGTCGCTAAGGAATCAAAAAAGTAAATTTAGTAAGCCAATTCTAATAAGGGATAGATAATGAAAGGACTTGTTTTTTTAATACTGCTATTTACAGTGCAAGTGTGTACAGCTAAATCCACCCCTCCCGTTTTTCATGCGCACAGTGGACGAACACATCAGCATTCATTGCCAACGCAAGGGATAGCTCATCGTCACGGTGGTAGTGCGCTAGGGGTTATCGCGAGAAGTACTAACAATGCGCCAAGTAATATTGGTACAGCTTCGGGCACAATCACGAGTTCAGTGATTTATGATGCGACTACAAAAACACCACAACCAACGATCACATCAACATTAGCTCCTAATTATGCCAAGGGTGACACTCGTTGTCAGCGAGGAGTTGCTGATTGCAATGTATGTGCTAACAATGTTCAACAACAATTTAGTCGTGCTAGAGCAGGGCAATTAAAGTGGGGCAAACAGTCTTGGGATTTCACTTGGGCTAAAAAATATCCACCTTACGGCACACGTCCATTAGATGTTTTTGATGGCAAACCTGCGTATCCGCTAGGGATTCCCAACAAACACATCCAAGGATTTGCTCGTACAAATTCGACACGCTTTCCTTTTGTGGGAACGCACAGTCACAAGCGTAAGGGCGGGGTGTTTGTAGTTGCACAAAATGGTTCTCGTAAAAGCCTTTCTTCTTTACAAAAAAGTAAAGGAGGGCATCCAAGTGGTTTACAAGTCATCGGCAACTACCTAGTTTATGGAGATGGAGGGAAGTTGATTTTTAAAAATATAAACTCGCCCAATCAAACACACACGGCAGAAATTAAAATCACCCCAAAAGCCCGATTTGGCTATGGGGGTGGCTTAGGCTTGTTGAAGCTTTCAAAAGATAATCTTTTAGTACTAACCTCTGGTCCTGGTAGCCAAGATAATCGCCCACGTTATAACTATTTTTATCATCTTAAAACTAGGAATAACATCCCACAAAACTTAACTTTGATAAATAAGTCACGGTCAGTTATGCCAGCACAATGGCCAAAGATACTTGGTTTTTCAGAAAACTTATCATTGATTACCGAATGTGGAACAGGCGATATCTACAGCGTACACACCACAGGAGATTCAAAAGGTTTGGGTACGTTGACAGGCAATGGTTATTGGCGATTATCAAAACTTGTTAGACAACAAGGTCAGCTTAGTTTGTCACCAATCAATGCCTTTACAACAAGGCAAAATATGCCTAATTGTAATTTAAGCTCTGCTGCTACAGTGTATGTGAACAAGCAACATAGCTTAGAGTTCTATTGCCATGGCTTTGCTAAAGACCCTTCGGGTTCGACCTTCAATGTTTTAGGATCCCCAAGTAGAAATGGGCAGGATAAGTTTGATTTTAAGGTGGGTACTTTGCATTAACACTGCTCTTAGGCGCAAAGAGGTTAAAAACTTGTTTAATTAGGCAATCTGATTTGCCACCCCCCCAATGCCGTTGAATTAAGCTCTAACGCTTTGATTGTTAATAATACTCACGTTCGTCATACTGGTGAAGACCCACTACTGTCCGAGATAAAAATACCAAGCAGCATCAAAGTGTTACAGCCCACTGACTTGAGGAGTAAAATACTCCTTTGAGACTCAAAACCACAGGGCAGTAACATGTATAGAAACACCCGATTTCAGGAGTTAATGGAAGGATTATCAAGAAATCAGTTTCAACAACTCGTAGATAAACACGAAGCTGATAAATACAGCAAAGGGTTTACCCGTTGGAA
>CAZSXI010000141.1:0-4131 GCA_964611045.1 uncultured Cocleimonas sp.
GAAGAAAAAGGCTGGCCAGAAGATGGTATTGCGCCTGGTACAAAATGGGAAGACGTTCCTGCAGATTGGAAATGCCCAGACTGTGACGTAGGCAAAGATGAGTTCGAAATGATTGAAATCTAAAATTTCTTATGGCAAACAAAAAACGAACATAAATAGCGAAATGTGCTAGTATTCTCCCATACTAATAACTCATTGGGGAAATATGCGAATTTTAGGGATAGACCCAGGTTCACGTATAACAGGCATAGGCATTATTGAAAGTGACGGCAGGCATAGCAAGCATGTCTTCAGTACTTGCATTCGCTTGGGTAATGCAGAATTCCCCATTCGCTTGGGTAAAATATACCAAGAGATAGAGCTCATTATTCGAGAGTTTCAGCCACAGCAAATGGCGATTGAAGATGTATTCTTATCCAACAATCCTTCTTCTGCTCTAAAATTAGGGCAAGCACGTGGTGCCGCAATTTGTGCCACGGTGATGCAGGGTGTACCTGTTTTTGAATACAGTGCGCGCGAAATTAAACAAGCAGTTGTTGGCAAAGGTAATGCTGATAAATCACAAGTGCAGCATATGGTAAAGCTACTGCTGAATCTCCAAGGTAAAATTCAAGCCGATACCGCAGATGGGCTTGCCATCGCTCTTAGCCATGCACATGTAGGTGCAACAAAGTCTCGCCTGCAAGCAGCACTACTCAAAAACGGATAAAGACAGAACATGATAGGACGATTACGCGGCACACTTATTTATAAACAAGCCCCCGATATTGTGGTGGATGTGGCTGGAGTGGGTTATGAATTACTCGCATCCATGACAACCCTAATAGACCTGCCAGAAGTTGATAATGAGGTTGTACTATTTACCCATTTAATTGTGCGAGAAGATGCCCAGACACTTTATGCTTTTAGTTCAGATAATGAGCGCGCCCTATTTCGGACGCTCTTAAAAGTAAACGGTGTAGGTCCAAAAATGGCATTGGCGATTGTGTCTGGAATGACAGCAAGTGAATTTGGTTTGTTGATACATTCTGGTGATGTCACGGGTTTAACGCGTTTGCCGGGTGTAGGTAAAAAGACCGCCGAGCGATTAATTATAGAAATGCGTGATCGCTTACCAAAGCCTGAAGACCAAAAACAGCTCAGTGGCATATCACAACCTGCGGCACGAAACATTGAAGATGAAGCGATTGCAGCATTGCTTGCACTGGGCTATAAACCTGCTCAAGCGAGTAAAATGGTTACGAGTTATTCAGGTGAAAAAACCTCGGTAGAAGAAATTGTGCGTAACGCGCTTAAGGCAAGTTTATTGTGAATGATGATTTTGACAGTGTCGATAATGGTAACAACGGCGATCGTTTGATTTCGCCTGTTGCAGGGTTTGACGATGTTGTTAATGACATTGAAGAACAAATTCGCCCTAGATATCTAAAAGACTATCGAGGCCAACCCATCGTGCGTGAGCAGATGGAAATATTCATCCCCGCCGCAAAAGCACGTAATGAAGCACTCGATCATGTCCTCATATTTGGCCCACCGGGTTTAGGTAAAACCACACTCTCGCATATTATTGCCAACGAGTTAAATGCAAATTTGCGCCAAACATCAGGCCCTGTTTTAGAAAAGGCAGGCGACCTTGCTGCATTGCTTACTAATCTTGAAGAAAATGATGTTTTATTTATAGATGAGATTCATCGCTTAAGCCCAGTGATAGAAGAGATACTTTATCCTGCGATGGAAGATTTTCAACTAGATATAATGATTGGTGAAGGACCTGCTGCGCGCTCAATCAAACTAGATTTACCACCATTCACGCTAATTGGAGCAACTACCCGAGCAGGTTTGCTTACATCGCCATTGCGTGATCGATTCGGCATTGTGCAACGGCTAGAATTTTATAATGTAGAAGACCTAAGCTACATCGTCACCCGTGCCGCAGGTATTATTAAAGTAGAGATTGATGAAAAAGGCGCATTTGAAATTGCCAAACGCTCGCGTGGCACACCGCGAATCGCTAACCGTTTGCTACGTCGTGTAAGAGATTATGCACAAGTAAAATGCGATGGGAAAATCACCAAACATATAGCCGATAAAGCACTCAATATGCTCAATGTAGATTCGCAAGGCTTTGATCACATGGATAGACGCGTACTACTTGCGATATTGGAAAAATTTGATGGTGGACCTGTTGGTGTGGAGAGTGTAGCGGCAGCAATCGGTGAAGAGCGTGGCACAATTGAAGACGTGATCGAGCCATTCTTAATTCAACAAGGCTTTTTAATGCGAACACCGCGCGGAAGAATGGCAACACGCCATGCATGGCAATATTTTGGTTTAAAACAGCCTACGTCAAATGATTCTTTTGAGTAATTTATGGCTTAAAAAATACAAATCGCCAAAAAACAGGGGGGGTGGACTATCAAAATAGTATTTTTTATAGTCCACCCCCCCTGTTTTTGACGATTTGTATTAAATACTTGTGCAAAGGTCTTTAATAATGGCGTTTATGATTATCAATTAAGTCTTGTAAGCTCCTACCTGTTTCTTGCGGATAATTTTCATCCAAAACGCATAAGCTATCAATTCTATCTAGGCGAAAAACTCTAAAATCATCACGTAATTCGCACCATGCACCAATCGTCCAGACTGACCCCCAAAAGAACAGTCCCAACGGCCAGATAATTCTCATCGATGAATCACCTTTTGCATCGCTGTATTGCAAACTAACTTTTCGGCGTTTATCAGCAGCGAAGCGTATCTCTGCCATGGTGGTTGAAATCTCAGGGCTGATACGTGTAAAGGGCGAAAAAAGCAATGTGTTGCCTAAACTACTTTTTAAGTCATCGGGTAGCACGGTTTCTATCTTACTTAATGCGCTTTGAGCCGCCGTTGCCAAGGATACGTCTGCCCAACTTTCTACTAATCTTGCACCTAGCGTGAGCGCGGTAATTTCATCTTCACTAAACATGAGTGGTGGCAAGTCAAAACCTTTTCTAACGACGTAGCCTATACCTGCTTCACCTTCGATATTAACGCCCGATAAAATCAGATCTTTAATATCGCGGTAAATGGTACGCTCAGAAACTTCCAATCGCTCTGCCAACCAGTGCGCTGTAGTTACACGGCGTGTTCGCAAAAATTGGATAATTTGAAAAAGTCTGTCTGCGCGACGCATTACACACCCAACATCGGTAAGTGTTTAATCTTATGATAAGTGAGTGACAGCGCAATGCAGTGTTTTAATGCATCAGCAGTATTTTTATTTCCAACAATTTCATCATCAAGATTAAATAAAATGGCGCGATTGCCTTCAAATCGAAATTGATCACGGTAAATTTCTTTAAAGGTATCTACTAAGGTCGTCTTGCAATGAAAGAATATTCCCACTTCATTTGGAAATTTTTTTCGCCAAGCAATTCGAATCGTGCTTCCATGTTTAGTTACATAGCTAGGCTCGCCCCACTTGAGTGTTTCTTTTAACTTTTCAATATCTATTTCAACAGCTGTTTCAAAAACGAGTTGACGAAGTGAGAGTAATTTTTCTCTCACCTCGTCGGGATAACGCTCAAAGGTATCAAATACCTCAATGTTTTCGTAGCAATCTTTGGTGTGGTTCGCCATAGTTATAGATTAGCAGAATAGTTTAGCTTTAATCAAAATAGGTGATAATCGTCAACATCGCACCTTGTGGGTCAGCAATCACACAAAAACGACCTATCTCAGGAATATCTCTAGCCTCCATTAAAATTTTGCCGCCAAGTTCCTCCGCTTGTTTGGCACTGGCTTCAACATCATCAACTGTCACATAACCGCCCCACATTGGTGGCATTCCTACGGCTTCTGGCGGTGTAGCCATCATACCCGCAATTTGTTGATTGTTTACCTTTGCCAAGGTGTAAGGCATTTCGTTGTTGATATCGTTTAATTGCCAGTCAAACATTTTTGAATAGAACGACTTGGCGCCATCAAGATCGTTTGTAAGTAGCTCGTTCCAGCTAAAAGCGCCGTGCTGTTTCATTGGGTTTATAGGTGTGTCACTCATGGTCTTGTCCTCGTTTGTGTACTTATTATTAAGTACTGATAAAACTATACGCCACCCCTACTGACAGCATTGTGTCAGGAGTGTTATAAAAA
>CAZSXI010000141.1:4231-5997 GCA_964611045.1 uncultured Cocleimonas sp.
ATGAAAGACGTACCTGATGAGAAGCGTACAGGGCGTTTTCGTTGTTGTATCGTTTATATGCGCCACGCAGAAGACCCATCACCATTGATAGCAGATGCAAGTTGGGAAGGCATAATACTGCACGAGCTTTCAGGCGCGAATGGTTTTGGTTATGATCCGTTATTTTTTGTGCCAACGCACGGTACAAGTTCGGCCGAATTAACACCCGATGAAAAGAACGGTATTAGCCATCGTGGAAAAGCCTTACAGCAAATATTAAAACTAATGAGTGAAGCCAATGTCTAATTTAATTCTTTATATTCGGGCTACATTATTTTGGATAGGGTTTGCATTTAGCACCTTATTAACGGGTCTTATTTCTCCTTTTTTATTACCTTTCTCGCATGAAACTAGCTATAAAATTTTAGTACCGTGGACACACTTTAATGTCTGGTGGATAAAAGTTACCTGTGGCGTTAAATATAATTTGATCGGTAAAGAAAATATTGACCCCAACAATCACGGCATTGTTTTAGCCAACCATCAATCAACATGGGAGACATTATTAATACCTACACTTTTCAAGCCCGCCGTATCGTGGGTGCTAAAAAAAGAGCTGTTTAAAATCCCATTTTTTGGTTGGGCATTAGCGCGCGTAAAACCCATTGCGATAGACCGTGATGCAGGTAGCTCGGCAGTTGACCAAGTTAAAACAAAAGGCAAAGGTCGTTTAGATGAAGGTAATTGGGTCTGTATTTTCCCTGAAGGCACTCGTGTGAATCCAGGGGAGACCAAGCGATACAGAATGGGAGGTGCATTGCTTGCGCATCACTGTGCTACAAACTCAGAAGACGGTGAAGGATATCCAGTTTATCCCATGGCACATAACGCGGGAGAATGCTGGCCAAGGCACAGTTATATCAAACGCCCGGGAACTATTACCGTGAGCATCGGTGAACCGTTTAGCGTAAAGGGTTTAGACCCAGCAGAAATTAATGATAAAGTTAGAGAATGGATAGAAGCAGAGGTAGAAATAATGCCTCCTGCGATAAAAGAATAAAGTTACCCCATTATATTAGTAAGCTAAAGAAAGATAAAATGAGCCATAAATGAGCCATAAATGAGCCATAAAGAATGAATAAAATAATAAAAATCACAGCTCTCCTTCTAAGTGCTAGCTTCTTGCTTATATCGTGTAGCAATAATAACACTGTTAAAAATGAAGAATCAGCTACACCATCGCAACAAGCAAGTACAAAATATCAAGCACCAGAAGGCGAGGTGATGATTGATGTATTACCAAAAATGCATGCCCATCAAGCAGAGCCTGTACGAGTAGAGCAACGCGCACTAACACATAAAGAACGTTTCACAGGCATGTTATATGCTCATAATAAAATTCGTGCAAAACATAATATAGCCCCACTAAAGTGGTCTAAGAAGTTAGAAGACTATTCAATGCAATGGGCGAAGCAGTTGTCCAGAGGCAATAAGTGCGAGATGTACCATCGTTCAAATGATACGCCATTTGGTGAAAATTTATATCGTTCAACAGCAATCGTTTGGACAGATGGAAAAAGAGAAATCAACCCTGTAACGATTAAAGACGTCGTTAAAGCATGGACAGATGAAGAAAAGTGGTACAACTACAAAACTAACAGTTGTCAGCCAGGTGCACAATGTGGTCATTACACGCAAGCTGTTTGGAAAAAAACGACAGAAGTAGGTTGTGCCATGCAGGTTTGTGGTGATAAATCACAGACGTGGGTATGTAGTTATAATCCTCC
>CAZSXI010000142.1:0-2574 GCA_964611045.1 uncultured Cocleimonas sp.
GGGTGATAGTGCGATAAACCAGACGACTGACTTTGAACAAAGCCTCGTTAACCCTACGGTAACACATGAAGTTAATGCACAACAAAGTCAGAGTCAGAGTGAAGCAACGGCGCAAACGCTAATGTCCGCACCTATTGGTTCTGCTTTTATGCCTGAAGAGAATGACCAAGTAGCGAATGATGCACTCAGCTTAACACTCGTACGTGCGATGATTGCCGTAGCGCGTGCTGATGGTCGTTTAGATGCACAAGAAAGCCAGGCTATTTTTCAAAAAATTGAAGAGCTGGGTTTGGATAACGAAAGCCAAGCCATGTTGGTACGTGAAATGGGTGAGCCAGTGGATATGGATGCCATTGTAAATAGCGCTAATAGCCCAGAAGTGGCGGCAGAGATTTATGTTGCCTCGTTACTGGCAGTTGATGTGGATACGCCCGCTGAAAAAGCTTATCTGGCGATGCTTGCTGCACGCCTACAATTACCTTCCGAGCTGGTTGTAGAAATAGCAAATCAAGTTGAAGCACAAAAACAGTTTGCATAATATTGCTTCTTCATAAAGTAGGACAAACTCATGATTTTAAAATCAACCAAAACAAAATCTACTCCCCACTATTTTTTCTAGCCTCACTAGGGAGCGGAGGGAATGATTGAGCAATTTTCGTGAGTTTACTTCGCTTTTATGTACCTTTGATTTTTCTTCAACTTAAAACTATTCAGGTTTTTTAAGGCTAACTTATCGTTCGTAAGTGTTAACCCCAGAGTAAAACTGGTTAATAATTATCAAACAATACCTAGCTTTAATTAACTTAAATTAGTTTGATCAACAGAAAGTCATGTAAATATAGACATAGCAAGGCATAAAAAACTCATGGCGTACTATCTAAAAATAAGCACCCATGGTGGAAAGGTCTAACTAAACAATTATAAAACAAGCTTTCACCGCTACAGAGGTTTCAATCTATGAGTAACATTTTTATACCTATTTTATCACTTGGTTTAATGCTTACCAGCACAGTATCTCAAGCAGAAATTATTCCCGCTGAACCTAACGTGATTACAGTAACCAGTAGCCCTGTAGGTAGCGCGGTGCTACTCGGTGGTAAGGTTATTCCTGAGAAAATTATTAACTTGTCTGCACAAATGCCGGGCGATGTTAAATTTGTAGCAGGTTCTGAAGGTGACGCCTTTAAAAAAGGGGATTCACTTATATCGCTGGATACTAGTAGCCTACATGCAAAACGGGTACAAGCATTATCTCAAATTGCCAACGCAGAGGCCGCTCATCGTAATGCTATCGTTCAATACAATCACGAACTTCGAAACCCCAATGCTCAGGCTAACGCAATGCTTGGTGGCGCGCCCAGCCTATTTAGTATGTTTGGTGATCCAATGCGTTCTATGATGGGGCAAGGTGATCCTGATGTTGAACGACAATCCAGCCTTTACGGTCAACGTGTGCAGGTCGAAACTGCATTCAATGGCATATTTCAGGCGCGTGCTGCACTCCGTGTACTAGATGAATCACTGAAAAATGCTACCAGCTATGCGCCATTCGACGGTATCATTTTGAAAAAAATGGTAGAACTCGGTGATATTGTGCAACCTGGCATGCCACTGGTCAGTTTTGCCGATATTAGCCAGTTACAAATTCGTGTTGAAGTCCCAACTCGATTACTCAGCGGTATTAAATCAAACAGAGAAATTCTGTCTAAGCTTGATGGTAATGACAAACTAATTGCTGTCTCACTAGACCGTATTTTCCCTATGGCAGGAGCAGGTGGAAACACGACAACAGTGAAGTTTGACTTGCCTTCTGGAACCCAAGCACATCCTGGCATGTATGCTGAGGTTATGGTTCCTGATGCTGGCAGGCATATCACAGCATCACCGATGATTCCCAAGTCTGCTATCGTATGGCGTGGCAGTCTTCCTGCGGTATATCTGGTCGATAAAAACAACAACCCAAAGCTACGTCTGATTCGCGTTGAAGAACAAGTGTTAAGTGATGGCGTTAGAGTAATCTCAGGTCTTAGTGTGGGCGATACAATTCTTGCCAACCCTCTGAGAAAAGCTCGTTCTGGCTCTAGCCCAGATAGCAAATAATAAACCTTTCTTGCGCCCTATTTTTTATTAGACTCACTGGATAGAAAACATGAGTAATTCAGAACAACAAAATAGCTCAGTCGACAATAATCAATCCAGCAGTCTGGGTACAGCGGGAAAACTGTGTAAATCATTTATCCATTCCCCCTTATCACCTCTGCTCTATGTCGCATTGATGTTCATCGGATTGTATGGCTTGATGTTCACCCCGCGTCAGGAGGATCCAGAAATTTCAGTACCCATGATAGACATTTTTTACTCAATGCCGGGTGCATCAGCGGAACAGGTTTCTGAATTATTAATTGCTCATCAAGAGCGAGTTTTGAGCGAAATAGTTGGCATCAAGCACGTGTATTCTGCTAGCGACAAAGAAATGGGGTTGATTACCTTACGCTATAAAGTCGGCGAAGAAATGGAAGCAGCACTTGTACGCACCATGGCAAAACTGAAATCTAATCAAGATTTGCTACCCCC
>CAZSXI010000142.1:2674-5975 GCA_964611045.1 uncultured Cocleimonas sp.
CTGTTTGCATGGGTTGAAACGGGAAATTTCTTAAAAAATATTAATGATATTCGCTCTCTAGTGGTTGGTCTTCACGAGGGTAGCCCCGTGTTTATGAGTGACATTGCAAAAGTTAGCATTGGCCCCGAACAGGCAAAACACATGGTTGCCTTTTCCAGTGGTGCGGCTTACTCCGGTGACAGAGTAGACAACGCTCAAGCAGTCACAATAGCTATAGCCAAGAAAAAAGGGGCTAATGGTGTCGATGTGGTGCAAGCCATTCGTGCGGAAGTTGACAACCTGAAAGGAACGGTCATCCCTGATAACGTGCATATAGAATATACCCGTGACTATGGAAAAAGTGCCAGTGATAAAGTTAACTCCCTGCTAACCGACTTGCTCATTGCAACTACTGCAGTGATGTTGTTGGTGTGGTTGTCAATGGGGCTGAAACCTTCCATCGTGGTATTTTTAACGATTCCATTGGTGCTATTAGTGACCGTTTTTTCTGCGATGTTGATGGGCTTTAGTATTAACCGTGTATCACTTTTCGCATTGATTTTTTCCATTGGTTTTCTGGTTGATAATACTATTGTCATTATCGATAACATTTACCGCCGTTGGCTAATCCATGGCAAGCCCAGTACAGCTATCGCAATTGATGCGGTGCGTGAAGTGGGTAACCCCACAACACTGGCAACTTTCTGTGTGGTTGCTGCGTTACTGCCAATGGGGTTTGTGAGTGGCATGATGGGACCTTATATGTCTCCCATTCCAGCATTGGGCTCGGTTGCTATTTTGTTTTCATTATTTGTTGCATTGGTTTTTGCACCTTGGATAGCCATGCGTATTAGACCCAGTATGAAACAATTAAAATCAATGGAGGAAAAGGGCGATAAGATTGACAAGAAGATAGCAGGGATTCACGAATACACCATTGGCATGCCTTGGAAAGCACGTAAGAAAGGGCGTATTTTGTTGTATGGATTAATGGTCGGCTTTGTTATTTCTGGTCTGTTGTTTTATTTCACAGCAGTTACTGTAAAAATGTTACCGTTTGATAATAAGTCTGAATTTCAAGTCACTATCAATATGCCAGCAGGTACGGCTTTAACTAAAACGGCTAGTTTTACCAACGATATTGCCGAGATTATTCGTGAAATACCTGAGGTGAAATCTGTACAAACCTACACAGGGACAGCAATCCCTTTCGATTTTAATGGATTGGTGCGTCAATCTTATATGCGTCAATTTCCTTGGCAAGGACAAGTTCAGGTGATGCTGCTTGATAAAGGAAACCGCGATCGAAGTAGCCATGAAATCGCCGTCGAGGTTCGTGAGAAACTCGCCCCAATGATAGAGGCATCAGGAATCCGTAATAAAGACGGTGCTGGCGTAACGGTTGTTGAAATGCCACCAGGGCCTCCTGTGTTACAAACTATTGTTGCCGAAGTTCATGGGCCTGATCAAGCGACTCGTCGTCAGGTAGCACGCGACTTAAAAGGATTTATGGAGAAATCTGAATTAATTGGTGAAGTAGAAACATTGATGCGTGAGCCCATGACTACTTGGAGATTCCAAATCAATGCAAAAAAAGCGGCACTTAATGGCGTCACAATCGAATCAATCAACCAGCATTTAGCAATGGCGATGGGGATGTTTAAAGTCAGTGACCTAAAAGAAAAAGGTGTTGAAGAACCTACCTATATTCTGTTGCAAGTTCCTCTGTCACAACGCACAAATTTAAGTAATCTTAATACTATGCCCATCGTCACCATGAAGGGGACTACTGTTCCACTCGGGCAATTAGGAGAATTCGTAGAACAAAAACGTGATTCCTACATTATGCGTAAAGACCTGAAGCCCATAGAGTATGTCGTCGGTGACACAAAAGGTCGCCTGTCTGCGCCCATTTACGCACAAATGGATGTGGCACGGTTGATGGAAGACTATACCAGCCCTGATGGTGTCAGCTTAAGTGGCACCTATATGGGTCCTCCAAAAACAGATGCCGTGTCTGGTTTTGAATGGGGCGGCGAATGGACGGTAACGTATGAGACATTCCGTGATATGGGGATTGCCTACGCTGTTGCCTTAATTGCAATTTACATGCTTGTGGTCTGGCAGTTTGGTAATTTTGTTATTCCTTTGGTTGTTATGGCACCCATTCCATTAACTCTGCTAGGAATTGCCCCAGGGCACATAATAATGGGGGCAGACTTTACCGCAACGTCCATGATTGGCTGGATTGCATTAGCCGGTATTATCGTGCGAAACTCTGTGTTGCTGATAGACTTTACGCTGATTAAAGTCGCCTCGGGGATGCCGCTGTATGATGCTGTTATGTCTTCTGCTATTGCCAGAACACGACCAATCCTTATCACAGCAATATCAACGATGTTAGGTGCTGCTATTATCCTTGCAGATCCTATTTTTCAGGGAATGGCGATTTCATTATTATTTGGGCTTCTGGTTTCTACTATTCTCACGTTAATTGTAGTGCCACTAGGTTGCCTCAGTATTGGTGAAGAAACCTTCCGTGAAGTTGCGAAAAAACACGCCAGCCCTATTGAATAGTTTCTATAATTAAAACTGAGAGTACTAGAATGGCAATTAAACTGGCAAAACTCATTTGTTTTATTCTGTTTTTTTATATCAGCCTGACAACTGTCAGTTTTGCAGATAATACGGGCTACCGTTCACCTATCCATGCCGAAGGAGCTATTACAACTTCGCTTGCAGAAGCTCGTAGCTTATTTGATGCAGGTGCTATTTTCCTTGATGTCCGTAACCCTCGGTTTCATGCTAGAGCCCACATACCGGGTTCTATACATTTAGATTCAAAAAAAGCGTTTAACCTTGAGGCAGTTTCAGCGATAGCAACTAAAGACGAGGTTATCGTTATCTATTGTAGTGGTGTAAAATGTAGTCGCGCTTACCGCTCCTCCCTAAAAGCAGTATCATGGGGGTTCAGCAAGGTACACTATTTTCGAGGTGAAATAGTTGAATGGAGGCAATCAGGTTATCCTGAGGAGTCGCTAATGAAAGAAGATAAAGATCAATAAAAAATCTGATATAAATCACGCCGATGATTGAAGGTGACAAGTAAAAATGGCTAAACCTTCCTACTTCTTGTTGTGAATCTTGTCAATAGCCCGCTATTAATTGCAATTCATGCCTCAATTAGAAAACTTTCATCTCATTCTCTTTTGCCACTGAGTTATGCTGAGGTCTCACTCAGCCCATATTAAATAAACCTTCTATGAAAAAAATTGAATATCATGATGTAGTACAACGTGAACGTTTTAAGGCGAGTCAAATC
>CAZSXI010000143.1:0-5957 GCA_964611045.1 uncultured Cocleimonas sp.
ACCACCACTCACCCACATGCAACCCAGATCAATACGTGCCAGTTTTTCAAGATCCCGCAGGCTACTAACGCCTTTCATGATGCCGTATAAAATAATACCCAGCATACACCGTGGTGCGTATGGGGAGCGACCTCCAGAAGAGTAGCTTGCTTCAAACTCGCTAAAGTCCAAAGCTTCCAACTGTTTGCGCACGACAAAGGCATTGCGTTCTTTTACTGCAACAAGGTATTTATCCAGCCTTTGTCCTCCCAGATTGATGGTGTTGGGGTTTGGGTCAATGAAATGGGCATTTCCCGAAGGCTTTTCTATTTTGATTTCTTCAGTTTCTTTGAACAGGTTGATTTGCCCACTGGTGTCCAGCTTGGTAACTGCTCGCTTTATTTTTTTGTTTAAGGTTCTCATGCCGTATTGTAACTTAGAGTTCATTTTGCGACACCCTCTAGCAAGGAGAGGGGCTTTTAACAACAGAGTCATTCTCCGAGTGCTTTTTATCGGAATATGTGTGGGTTTTTGAGAATATTATCGATATTCCAGATAAAAAGAGTCTGAATGACATTGTTTTAATACGTTTGCCCTGCTCCACCCCCCTTCTTTTTTGCCGATTTGTACTCAGATACCTCAGCAAATCAAATAATAAAGACTTCTCAGCCTAAGCTGGGACTCCTGAACGTTATCGCTTAGGTGTATTTTTCATACAAATCGGCAAAAAAGGAGGGGGGTGGACAAGAATAAAAGTCTATAAATAACAAATAATCCCCTCTCCCGTTTTTTATTATAAATGGAGAAGGAGCAAACAACCTAAAGCGAAGCAATTCGCTCAATAGATTGCTCTAAATTTTCCATACTGGTCGCAAATGACAATCTAATATGCCCTGCTAAACCAAAAGCACTACCCGGTACGAGCGCTACGCCTGTTTGATCCAGCAAATGTGTTGCTAGTTCAGCATCCGTTGAAACACTATCGACACGCGCGATTAAACCTTCAACATTCGGGAAAACATAAAACGTGCCATCGGATTCGATACACTCAACGCCATCAATTTCATTCAATGCTTTCACCACATAATCATGGCGCTCTTTAAAAGCCTCAAGCATCGGCACTAAACATGTCTGGTCACCATTCAAAGCCTCAACCGCCGCATATTGTGAGATTGATGTAGGGTTTGAAGTGCTCTGCCCTTGAATTTTCTTCATGCCTTTAATAATTTCAGTAGGTCCTGCTGCATAACCAATGCGCCAACCTGTCATTGCATAGGCTTTTGATACGCCGTTTAACACTAAACAGCGATCATTTAATGCGGGCGTTGCATTTAAGATATTGGCGAAGGGACGTTTACGTGTCGCCGTCAAATTATCAAACAAAATCAGCTCGTACATATCATCGGTTGCAACCACGATATTAGGATATTTAAGTAATACTTCACCCAATGCCTTTAACTCATCAAACTCATACGAAACACCGGTAGGATTTGAGGGACTGTTAATCACAAACAAACGGGTTTTATCGGTAATCGCTGCTTCCAGCTTTTCAGCTGTAAGCTTAAAATTATCGTCCTGCCCTGCTTCTGCAATCACAGGTACTCCACCTGCGAGCAACACCATATCAGGGTATGAAACCCAGTATGGCGCAGGAATCACAACTTCATCACCCTCATTCAATAACGCTTGGCAAAGATTAGAAAAACTCTGCTTACCACCACATGAAACCAAAATCTGATCGGCTTCATAATCAAGTTGGTTATCTCGTTTAAACTTAGCAATAACCGCATCTTTCAATTCAGGAATGCCATCAACCGCGGTGTAACCTGTATTGCCTTCGGTAATTGCAGCGATACCTGCTTTTTTAATATGATCTGGCGTACCAAAATCAGGCTGACCCACACCCAAGTTAATAACGTCACGTCCCTCAGCTGCTAGCTGTTGCGCTAATGCGCTAATGGCTAAAGTTGGAGAAGGTTTTACACGTTGTACACGGTCTGAAAGCTGGATTGCCATGTTTTACTTTCCTAAAAATAGTCTAATAATTAATTCGGAATATACGCTATCTTCTGATTGAGTAAAGGGTTTCTCACTATATAATCGTTATAGCTACTGACAGCACGGTGTCAGTAGCTATAACGTATAATAAGCACATCATATTTTCAGGTCACCCGATGGATACACAGTTCAAACTACATACCGAATTCGAGCCCGCAGGTGATCAACCAGCGGCTATAAAATCCTTGGTGGATGGCTTAAATGATGGATTTCTGCACCAAACCCTGCTCGGTGTAACAGGTTCGGGTAAAACCTTTACCATGGCGAATATCATCGCCCAGACACAGCGCCCTACCATCATCATGGCGCATAACAAAACCTTGGCGGCGCAACTTTATGGGGAGATGAAGGAGTTTTTTCCTGAGAATGCGGTAGAGTATTTCGTTTCTTATTACGACTACTATCAGCCAGAAGCCTATGTGCCAGCCTCGGGCGTTTTCATCGAGAAAGATGCTTCAATTAATGAACATATCGAGCAAATGCGTCTTTCTGCGACTAAAGCTTTATTAGAGCGTAGCGACGTTATTATTATCGCCACCGTTTCTGCCATCTATGGTTTGGGTGATCCTAATTCCTATTTAAAAATGATGATGCACCTTGATCGTGGCGACAAGATTGATCAACGCACCATTTTGCACAAGCTGGTAGATTTGCAATACAAACGTAATGACATTGAATTATCACGTGGCACCTATCGTGTGCGTGGTGATGTGATTGATATTCACCCTGCAGATTCGGATATTGAAGCAGTACGCATCGAGTTGTTTGATGATGAAATCGAACAGCTAAGCTTTTTTGATCCTCTCACGGGTGAAGTGTTACGCAAAGTTCCTCGCCTCACGGTTTACCCCAAAACGCATTACGTGACACCACGCGCAGTCATGCTGGCAGCCGTTGATAAAATCAAAGTCGAACTCAAAGAACGCTTAGAAGTATTGTACGATGCGGGACGTTTAGTAGAAGCACAACGCCTCAAAGAACGCACCCAATATGATATAGAAATGATCAACGAAGTCGGCTACTGCTCAGGCATCGAGAACTACTCACGCTATTTATCGGGCAGACCTATAGGCGCACCACCGCCTTGTTTGTTTGATTATTTACCCGAACACGCATTGGTTATTTTGGATGAATCTCACGCCACCGTGCCACAAATAGGCGCGATGTATAAAGGGGACTTCTCGCGTAAAACCAATCTGGTCGAATACGGTTTTCGCCTGCCTTCGGCATTAGATAATCGCCCCTTACGTTTTGATGAATTCAAAAAACTCATCCCGCAAGTCATCCATGTTTCTGCCACACCCGGTAATTATGAAATTGAGAATTGCGACAATATTGCCGAACAAGTGGTGCGCCCTACGGGGTTACTCGACCCTACCATTGAAATTCGCCCTGTCACCAGTCAGGTCGATGATGTCATGTCAGAAATCACCGAGCGCGCTAAACGTGACGAGCGCGTACTCATCACCACACTTACCAAACGCATGGCAGAAGACCTCACTGATTATTTGCTAGAACACGGCAAGCGTGTGCGCTATTTGCATTCGGACATTGATACCGTCGAACGCGTCGAAATCATCCGTGATTTACGCTTAGGCGAATTTGATGCACTGGTTGGCATCAACTTATTGCGCGAAGGCTTGGATATGCCAGAAGTCTCGTTAGTTGCGATTCTCGATGCCGACAAAGAAGGTTTTTTACGATCAGAGCGCTCACTCATTCAAACTATCGGACGTGGCGCACGTAACGTCAACGGGCAAGCCATACTGTATGCAGACAAAATCACAAAATCGATGCAAGCCGCAATGGATGAAACAGATCGTCGTCGCGCCAAACAAATGGAACATAATGAAAAACACGGCATCGTGCCTACAACCATCAAAAAGAAAGTCACCGATATTATGGAAGGCGCTTACGGCAGTTCGGTACGTGGCAGAGGCGCTAAGGGTATGAATAAACGTGATAACATTGCCGAGTCATCAGCAAAATATTCTGCTCTTACGCCAGATAAAGCACTAAAAGAAATCGTAAAGCTAGAAAAGAAAATGTTCCAACACGCTAAGGATTTAGAGTTTGAAGAAGCGGCACAAGTGCGTGATGAGATTAGTCAGTTACGAGATCAAGTGATTAAAGCAGGATAGGTTTCCCCTTAAGGAACCTCTGAATAAGTCCAATAAAATTCTGCTGGCCAAGTTCCCAATTTCTTCGTTATTGATTTAAACCATAGAATGACTATGCTTGAAATCAATGTCTCGAACTTGGAAACTTGGCGTTGCCAGAATTTATTGGACTTAATCAGAGGCTCCTTAACTAAGATGAGCTGAAAAGAAAAACCATCAAAGACAACTTATTGACCACTGTTCGCTATCGCACGAAATAATGCCACGTTATTTTGATGGGCAGTACTACCGTCTAGTCTACGTTTTTTAAAATGCTTATTACCTGCCGTTTTTACAACCACTGTTCGGCTTGTTGGATTAATATAAATATATTGACCATAAACACCTCGCGCCAAGAAATCACCCCCATTTTGTGCTGAGTTCGGCGGTATCCACCATTGATATCCATAACCCCAGCCATCATTCTTTACATCGGTGTTTGCCGTTGCCACTGTTGATTGCGTAATCCAATTAGCAGGTACAATTTGCTTGCCATTCCACATCCCCTTATCAAGGATCATTTGCCCAAATCGAGCATAATCTCGCGTGGTGATATTTAAGCCACCTAGCGCAAACGCGTTACCTTCGCTATCTGTTGAATAGTACGGCGCGCGCTCAAAACCGATAGGAGAAACGATTTTCTCGCCCATATAAGCAATCAGCCTCTTACCCGTTGCCGCCCGTAACACCATAGAAAGCACGTGGGTATCAATCGACACATACTTGCGCGCAGTACCCTGTTCTCTATCGCGTTGTTTCACGCCTGCCGAAAACTCGTCCATCGAGCCTCCAATGGCTAATACGCGACCCATTTTTTTAATATCAGACCAAAAGTCGAGATAGTTCTCATCAAAATTCACACCTGAAGACATATTCAAAACATTACGAACCGTCACGCCTTTATAAGCAGAATCTTTAAGCGCGGGCACATATTTATCGACAGGATCATCAAGGTTAATCAAACCATCTTGCACTGCAACACCAAAGGCGGCAGAAAGAAAACTCTTTGCAACAGACCACGACATGCGTAAATCATCTGACTTCGTGCCAAGGCTATATTTTTCATAACTCATCACCCCGTTTTTTACGACAACAAACGAAGTCGTCTTGCTTTCATCCAGCCACTCTTCTGTCGATTTATCTTTGTTGTTTTGTTTGTATGTTTTAGGCAATGGTTTTAATTGTGGCGACCAAGGTTCAACCTCGCCACTATCAATAATGGGAGAAAAGGCAAAAGCAACTTTCATATTTGAAAAATTACTCACTATTTTATCTTCTGCAAATAAAGTATTCACCGCATGCAGGCGTTTTAGTCGATCAATATTGAAGACTGCGAAGACAAACGCCACAAGAACGATAGTTCCTAAGCTCTAATAAAAAAGCCTTTAATTGATTACCTAAAGCTACCTTGTGTTTAACGGATAGTTCTCTCATACGAATCAATGTTTGCAATTCTTGTTGAATAAAGGTTTTTCCATTGATGAAGGCTATATCCACTAACTGACTGGCTTGAACAACAGCTAGTGCATCATTCTTATCTGTCTTTTGGTTTTGGCGAATTTTAGAAACTAACTTAGCACTGATAAGTCGCGCATCATGACCTTGTCTTAATGCCGTTTGTTTCCAATAGTTCGAGGTGGCACACGCTTCGAAAATGATAGTGACTGGCTTGCTTTTAACTAAGTATTCTGTGAATTGGCTTATCGTTAGAGGCACTTGCAAAACGCCACATATCGACCGATATTTCTAGCTTAAATCACT
>CAZSXI010000144.1:0-5950 GCA_964611045.1 uncultured Cocleimonas sp.
AGCTCGCTGTGTAGGCAATGTAAAACCTGCCAACATGGCGTAAGACGTTGCAAAAATCACTCCTGCCATAGCCCCTGCAACTTGCAGCGGGATTTTCTCATTCAAGCTAGGGAACAGTCCCCAAATCAACATAATAGGCAAAAAAGCAAAACCTGCGACCACCGCAATATGCAGGCCAGAAATAGCAACTAAATGGCTGGTACCTGTTTGTTGTAACTGCTTCCATTGCTCATCATCAAATTTTGTTCTTATCGCGACAACTAAAGCACTTAGAATTGCTGCTGAGGCTTTGTCTTCAACACCCTCTTGGATTTTATGATGGATTGTTTGCCTTAAATGATCGACTGACCACCACGGTGCTTCGCTTAGTCGCTTATTGTACCTTTCATCTCCGGTCGGCTTTTCTTTGCTACCCCGAACATAACCCGTTGCACTAATGCGTTCGGTGAATAACCATTTTTCATAATCAAAGCCACCAGGGTTTAAGAAACCTGAGGGCCGTTTCATTCTCACGACCAGTTGCCAAGTCTCATCCGCATTGATCATCTTGGCACTTCGAAACCAACCCAGCCTCACAATGCCTTTTAGATCAACCAATTTCTCAGGATCAGTTTTAAGTGAAGCTTGGCTTATTTTTAATCGAAAACGCGTTCCATCTTCTCGTCGATTAGGGATACCTTCCACCTGCCCTTGCAGAATAATATCCTGTCCTTCCCATTTTGGTAGGATACGTTTATCTAATTGGTTTTTGGCAACTGTGGTTGATAGCAGCAACCCTACAAGCAAAGCACTCGTAGAAATAAATACTTTAAAAAAGGATTTATTATAGAAAAAAACGGTCAGAAAGATTGAAATACTAAGAAATAGCCCAATCCATGTTAGGGATAGAAGTGTTTGGTATTGTTGGATAATTAACGTACCCAACAAAAAGAAAAGTGCAAAAAGTCGCATAGATACAATTATTTTTAATTTTGGTCGGTAAACCTGTGACCAAGTAGAGCAATTTAGCTAAGATAGAGAGATGCCACGTCGATTTTTAAAAAAATATTCTCCCAGCCCAAAAACAATACGGGAAAATAAGGCATTAGCGTGCCTAGGCGAAAGTATACACCAGCCAAATTTATGGTGTATGAATCGTCATTCAGTTGCAAAAGCATTTGCTATTGGGTTTTTTTGCGCGTGGATTCCTTTGCCACTTCAAACCATTTTGGCAGCACTGTTAGCTATTTATTATCGTGCCCACCTACCGATCTCGGTTACTTTAGTATTTATCACCAACCCTATCACCATCCCACCCATGTTTTACTTTGCCTACCGACTCGGTAGTTTAATGCTAGGCATAGAACCACAAGACGTGCCGATGGATTTAAGTTGGGAATGGCTCACGACTACGCTTGGCTATATCTGGCAGCCGTTATTATTTGGTTGCTTGATACTGGGAATTATTTCTTCAGCGACAGGATACTTTCTTATCAATTCTCTTTGGAAAAAGAACATTAAGAAACGTTGGCAAGATAGAAGAGAAAAACACACTGCTAAAAAAGCTAAGCGCGCGATGGAAAAGAAAATTAAGAAAGAATTGCTTAAGACTTCAAGTGGATCTGCGAGTAAATAGGGCTATGATTCTCGGTGAATATACTCATTTATAAGCACACCCTGTTTTTTATCAAGCATTTGGTTTCACAGGATATTCGAAAAATATCCGTTTCACCCGTAGGTTAATCAGACATCTCTGGGATGTTCATTTTAATCAAAGACTTGCGCACTATTCGTTTTTCTATCTGGGGATCTGGGTTAAACCGACAACTTGATTATTAGAGTAAAACCGTTCTCGTTTTTGTATTTCCTGAAAGTTATTATTCCGTGAATTTTCCATCAATCAGGTTGTAAACCTTATCCATCTTTTCTGCTAATTGCATATCGTGTGTGACGATAATAAAGGCAGTCTGCATTTCTTGGTTTAGGCTCTGCATTAAATCAAAAATATGCATCGCGGTTTTGTGATCGAGATTTCCTGTTGGCTCATCTGCTAATACGGCTTGGGGCTTTGTCACTAATGCGCGTGCAATTGCAGCACGTTGGCGTTCTCCACCTGATAGTTGACCGGGCTTATGGTTCAAGCGTTTACCTAGCCCTACTTTGTCTAAAATATCGCTCGCTTTTTCTGTGGCATCACTCACCTTTGCACCACCAATTAAAAGTGGCATGGCTACATTTTCTAGCGCTGTGAACTCAGGTAACAAATGATGAAATTGATAGATAAAGCCGAGGGATTTATTTCTTAATACACCACGCTGGGTATCCGATAGCTTGGAAATATCTTGATCCAAAACTTGTACACTGCCTTCACTAGGCAAGTCTAGTCCACCCAGTATATGCAATAAGGTACTTTTACCACTGCCCGAGCTACCCACAATCGCGATCTTTTCACCTGCGTGAATATCCAGCGTGATACCACGCAATACTTCAACATCTAACTTGCCTTCCCTGAAACGTTTGGTAATATTTTGGCAGGAGATTATTTTTTTATCATTCATAGTTTTATTAATCATATCTTAGGGCTTCTGCTGGCTGAACTTTTGAAGCTTTCCATGCAGGATAAAGTGTTGCTAGTATTGCTAACGTCAAAGCGCTCAATGCAATAATGATGACATCACTCACAATAATTTTTGTATCTATCTGTGTAATTTGATGAACTTCAGATTTTAAGAACTGATAATTTAGCAATTGCTCTAACCAGCTCACAATATCAGTCAGATTAACGGCTACCAATAGCCCCAAGCTAACCCCAATAATCGTACCAATTAAACCCAGTACACTACCCTGCACTATAAACAAGCGCATAACTTGTGCGGGCGACATACCTAATGTTCGAAGTATCGCAATGTCTGATTGTTTATCGGTGACAATCATAATCAGTGTAGAAACCAAATTAAATGCAGCGATAGCGATAATCAAAGTGAGAATCAGAAATAACATGGTTTTAAAAAGCTGAAGCGACTTAAATAAGTTAGCATTTTGCGTGGTCCAATTCGTCAGCAAATAATCCCCAGTAGAGTTATCGGCTATCGCATAGGTGACTTCTTGTGCTTTAAAAATATCGTCCAGCTTTAAACGCAAGCCCGTAACGTTATCACCCATTTCAAATAAATCTAACGCATCTTGCATGTGGATGTACGCGGTTGAGCTATCAAATACTTGCATATCAGCTCTAAACGTCGCTACCACATTAAAATCTTTCAATAGCGGTGTTTGATCATCAACCGTCTGCGTACCATCCGCATTGATGATAAATGACTGCCTACGCGGGCTGAGTAGCATCACTGAGTCACCCACGACCACACCTAAGGTCTTAGCCAGTGTTTCACCTAAGATAACATTGTATTCGCCTGCTTTCAGAGCGTCCAAACTAGCAGGCTTGGAGATAAATTCCTCTATATGACCAATATTTCTTTCAAGCTCTGGCAATATGCCTTGGATGAGTGTCGCTTGAACTTTCTCTGCTTCTTTAAGCATTACCTGTCGTTCTACAAAAGGCGCGGCTGCAATCACATGCTTTTCTTCCAACACTTGTCGTTTACGCTTTTCCCAATGAGGTAGCTGCCAGTCAGAATCAGAAACCGTGACGTGTGAGAACATTTTTAAAAAGCGATCACGCATGCCTTCTTCATAACCATTTACAGCGGATAGCACAGTAATTAAAACCATCACGCCCAATGCGATACCCACAACCGAGGCGAGTGATATAAACGAGATAAAATGATTATCACGTTTAGCTTTGATATAGCTTAGCCCGATATAGGCAGATAAGGGCTGAAACATTACTCATACCTCAATGATTCAGCAGGTTGAACTTTTGATGCCCTGCTTGCTGGATAGATAGTAGCTAAAATAGCCAACACAAACGCAAGCACCGCAATACCAATCACTTGCGCTTTATCAATCACAGATGGAATTCGAGAATCGGTATAGAACAATTCTGCGGGCATGAGTTGTACGCCGAGTAAGCCCTCAATTGCTGCAATGATTGTCTCAATATTACTCGCCAGTAACACTCCAAATATTGCCCCAAGCAACGCACCAACAAATCCAATAATTGTGCCTTGCACCATAAACACGCGTTTGATTTGAGAGGCTGACATCCCTTGTGTTCGCAAAATTGCTATATCTGCTTGTTTATCATTTACCACCATAACCAGCGTTGATATTAAATTAAATAAAGCAACTAAGACTATGAGGAACAAAAAGAAAAACATTACTAATCTTTCTGTTTTCATGACTTGAAACAAGCTTTTATTGACCATTCCCCAGTCTTCAACGTTGTATCCATCACCCAACTCTTTCTTTAGCTCTTGAGCAACTCTTTGCGCTTTAAAAGAATCATCCAATTTGATTCTAAGCCCTGTCACCTGATCTTTGGTTTTAAATAGTTTTGATGCATCTCGAAGATGGATAAACGCAGTGAGATTATCGTATTCCGCCATATTGACTTGATAGACTGATGTGACTGTAAAACGTTTCATTCGAGGAATCATTCCTGCAGGTGTAACGCGAATTTGTGACGTTATCACCGTTACCTTGTCGCCCACAATCACGCCAAGTTTTTGCGCTAAGCCAGAACCTAATGCGATGCCATAACCCCGTGGTTTGAGATCATCAAAATTACCATCGATAACATGCTTATCAATATCAGCTACCTTACTTTGCTCTTCTGGTAATATTCCATGAACTAACGCACCACTTGGCACGCCATTAGCGCTAATCATCACTTGTTTTTGAATAAATGGGGCTGAGCCTAGTACGGATGAATGATTAACGAGTTTTTGCTGTTCTGCCCGCCAATCGGAAAGTAAGCCTGTAGCTCCACCGTCTGTCCCAGATATCGTGACATGGGAAACCATGCTTAGTATTCTTCCCTTTAACTCTTTCTCAAAGCCATTCATGACTGAGAGAACGGTGATAAGCACAAGAACCCCAAATAATATTCCCAGCATTGATGCGAGGGAGATAAAAGAAATAAAATTATTTTTGTGCTTTGAGCGTGTATAACGCAGGCCAACAAAGAGTTCTAAAGGTTTAAACATGGATGCGATTATAACGCTAACTGTGTAATAACTTTAATACTTTAAATAGGTATTACAACTAAATATAATAACAAATAAGAGAATAAAAAAATGAACACGAACCCCCTATTTCTCAAGCTATCATTAAGCGCGGCACTGGCTGTAAGCACACAAATGATTCCTATGACAGCTCAAGCAGACATCTTAAGCATTGGTCCAAATGCTCAAGTTCTACAGAAAGCCAATACGCCAAAGCATGGCGAAAGCATGCGTGTGGTAAGCAAAAAGTTTGGTACTGCACAACGAGTAAAAACCTCAAAAGGCACAGTGACTAAACATAACCCAAAGATTACTCGCTGGGATTACTCTGGATTTTCTGTGTTTTTTGAGAATTCTCACGTTATTCATAGTGTCGTTCATCGCTAGATAGCCAGTTAGTACAAACTAAAAATACTCTTATTTAAATAAAAGCCTTTGGTATTTTCATACCAAAGGCTTTTGTGCGTTTGTAATAAAAAAGCACCTGTTTAAGGGATATCTGATTAAGTCCAATTCTGCTTGTGGTACACACTCAATTTCAACAGCTTCATCATCCACAAAAATTGTTGGCATGCCCTCTATTTTAGAAAATGCAGGAACTGCAAGACCCATTATTAAGATGATCGATGTTGATAGTGCTGTTTTTTTAATAGTCATTTTTTACTCCTTCAAGTTTTATTTTGACGTTTGTTTTACAACTGCTCCCCTCTCCTAAGCGATAAACAACTAACATTGAAAAATTCAAAACCAATCACACTCGCTTCGGGAAGTACGACGGGGCGATTGATGAATTTAAATAGTCAACCCTGAAAAACCCTATCACTACTGATATAGCACCACTAATAGCA
>CAZSXI010000145.1:0-5903 GCA_964611045.1 uncultured Cocleimonas sp.
ACTGACGTTACCCACAAGGCAACGCCAACCGTAGAAAATGCATAGCGCACCGCATCTTCAGCGCTTAAACCCTGCTCCCTTCTAGCACGCAAATATTTACTCAAAAAATGAATAGTATCGTCCACCACTATCCCCAGTGTCATTGCTGTTACAACCGATAGCGCCATACCAATCTCGCCATCAATCAATGACCACACACCAAATGCCATGCCTGCTGGTACAAGGTTAGGGATTAGGCTCAATAAGCCATAACGCCATGAGCCTAGTGCAACAATCAAAATTAATGAAATCAACACCAAAGCAATAGTTGTTCCACTCAACATACTGATAATATTCTTCATACCAATGTGCGCAAACATCACTGTTGGGCTTGCGCCTACCGCCCTTAGTTCAGGGATATTAGCCAGCATCCAATCATCAAAGCGCTTTTCTAACGCTAACACTTCTTTAGTCGACATTGTCTTCATTGTCACAGTAAGTCGTGTGCTTTTCTTATCAATATCAATTTGATTATTGAGATCAAGACCAAACGGCAGTGACATTTCATAGAGCAATAAATATTGTGCAGCTAATTCACGTGAGTCAGGCAGTTTGTAAAACTCCTCATTATCACCATGCATATTTTTATTAAGGCGAGTGAAGGTATCAGTAACTGTATTTACATGTATTACTTCAGGCTGAGTAAGCATCCAATCGGTAAACTTCTTTATATCAGCCAGTACTTGTGGGTTTGATATATCTCCCGAATTTTTCGTCTCTATCGAGTATTCAATATTGTAAATACCCGTTAAATTATCACTAATGTAATCAGTATCGGTACGAAACTCAATACGCTCATCAAAGTAGTGTACAAACACATCGTTAAGTTCATTACGCGGGATCAGAGCAATCAATACAATTGCAATTCCAGACATAACCATGAGTAACATTTTTTGCTTACGGATAACCCACTCTGCAAAAGTTGACATGACGTTTAGTGTTTTTGTCTCACGCTGTTTTACACGTACTGGAAGAATAGTTACTAAAGCTGGCAATAAAAAGATTGAGAAGAGGAACGCTGCCATAACACCAATCGCCGCCACATTACCTAAATCATTAAATGGCGGTGAATCACTGGTATTAAGTGATAAGAAACCAATCGCTGTTGTGATAGAGGTAAGAAAAACAGGCATAAAGTTTATACGTAAACTTTCGCGTATTGCTGATTTTTTATCACTCCCCTTTTGCATTTCTGATATCCATGTCGATAAAATATGCACACAATCTGCCACTGCTAAAGTCATAATAATTACAGGAGCAGACAAAACAGGAGTTGATAACTCAATACCCAACCATCCCGCCAAACCAAATGCAGTTACCACAGAAAAAACAATCACCACAAAAGCTGAAAAGGTAGCACTTATACTACGTAGTAAGAAAAAGACTGTAATCAATATCAATAGAATTGCTAATGGCAAGAGAAGCATCATGTCAGAGGCACCAGCTTCAGCAAAGGCATTATTCATCATGACTATTCCAGATAAATAGACCGTAATATCTGGGTATGTATCGTTGATATATTCTTTTAATTCACGTACTGAAGTAACAACCTTTTCAACTTGTTTAGTGGGGTTTTCTACTTTTTCAACCTCTTTTCCATCTGCATCTATCACAATGGTTTTCTTTGGAAATTCCATCGTCATATTGATAGCAGTAACATGAGCTTTATCAGAAATTAGCCGATGCAATAGAAGTGGCTCATTTAAAGTTACTTCTTTGATTTTTACCAGATCAGAATCACTAAGGTTGTTAGCATCCTCATACAAATTCGCCACTGACATATCATCTTCAATTGACTCACTGTGTTGATAGTTTGAGAGAGAATCCACACGCATTGAATAAGGTGTTTGCCATGCGCGCTCAGTAATATCCTCAATGGCTGTTAATGTCTCACGTGTGAATACCTTGCCATTTCTCGGTGCTAACACCATCAATACATTATCATTTTTAGAATAGGTGTTTTGTAAGCTCTCAAAAGTTTTAAGGTGCTGATCATCTTCATTAAAGAAGATACGATAATCATTGTTAAAGGTTAATTTACTTAACCCAGTTCCTGATAGTATTACCAGTAAGATTGTTAAAATCAAAAACAACCAGCGAAACTTCACGACAAACTCTGCGTAACTTTTAATCATTGTGATTAATTTATCCCTTAGTCCTATAAATTATTATGATGGTTTAAGCAATTCTAACTGTTCTATTAAACCTTGACCACAACTCATCAATGTCTCTAAACTCTGCGAGCTCTTTGCAAGCCCAAGACAACCTTCAAGAGTTGCTACAAAAAGCACACCCAGTTGCTTTGAATCAGCATCAGACCTTAAATTACCTGCTGTTTTCCCCCTTTCACAAGCCTCTTCGATGGCAAGTTGCCATTCTTCATACACCGCTGTAATACGCTGTTTAAACCCCTCATCAATGGGTGTCATTTCTTGTGCTAAATTATTAAGCGGACAACCAAGGCGTACATCCTCTTCTGTCATTTGATCACCAGATTGCATTAATATCTGTTGAATTATAGTAATGGGGTCATCTGTATCTTTTAAAGGGTCAATCCAATTAGCTTTGAGCGTTGTATAAATAACTTCATCGACAACTGCGTAGCCCAATTCCATTTTATTTTTAAAGTGATGGTAAAGAGCACCTTTTGTGGTGTCAGTATTTTTTAGGATATTACTAAGACTGGCCGCTTGAAAACCTCGATGATATATCTCATCAAAGGCTGCCATAAGAATTTTGCCACGCGTTTCTGTACTCTTATCCAAGGCAGAAGAGCCGTTACAATGCTCACATGACCAAATGTGCCACCATTGTTTAGGCTTATCGCTGAAGTAAGATGACTGAGGCATGGAGACATTTATACATACATACCGGTCGGTATGCAAATAGTATTTCTAAGTTATTCAGCGTTTTTACCAATAAATAATGTATCTTTCACATAATAGTTTGGAGGTACTATCAACTTAAATCCATGCTCTTCATTGCCTTTTTGCTTTCCAGAAAAATCGAAACGTGTTCCTGTACAAATATCTTTGAACCCATTCGCTTCTTTAAAAAGTGGGCAGTTGCCAGAATCTCCAGCATTTATGTATATGAAGAGTTTATTATTCTCAAGGCGTAGGGCATTGACTTCTCTCCCTTTCCATTGCACTTTTCTTAACTCTCCTTTTATCATCCCACTTACATCAAGCTCGACAACCGAAAGAGCGTTTTTCTGACTACTGTTGTCATTCGATTGGGTAAAAAGTGAATTTATAAAGACAATGGTCAGTACCCCTAAGGAAAGTAGAAACAAGAGTTTTAAAACTACTCGGTAAATTAATCTCTTATCCATATTACTCGCTCTTAAAATATTTATTAAAAAATCACTAAAAACTGACAGAAAGAATCCATTATATTCTAGCGATAAGTGTGCCACTCTGTTAATTTACCTCTTTCTTGAAAAAACTAACTACTTGCTATGAGTCAGACTGAAAAACAACGCAAAATATTGATCACCAGCGCCCTTCCCTATGCCAATGGACCGATTCACTTAGGTCATATGGTTGAATATATTCAAACGGATATTTGGGCGCGTTTTCAACGTTTGCGTGGCAACTCTTGTATTTATGTTTGTGCGGACGATGCGCACGGCACGCCGATAATGCTTCGCGCTCAACAAGAAGAAATCACTCCACAAGAACTGATTGATAATATGAAAGTTGAGCATGAACGTGACTTTGCTGACTTTCATGTTGCATTTGATAATTTTCATTCAACACACTCTGATGAAAACAAATATTTTTCAGAGAAAATTTACCTCGCTGCAAAAGCTAAAGGTAATATCGAAACTAAAGTCATCAAGCAAGCATACGACCCAGAAGCTAATATGTTTTTACCTGATCGCTTTATCAAAGGTGAATGCCCAAAATGTGGCACGGCTGATCAATACGGTGATAATTGTGAATCATGTGGTGCAACTTATTCAACGACTGAAGTTAAAAATCCGTATTCTGTTATCACAGGTGCTACGCCGATTGAAAAAGACAGTGAACATTACTTTTTTAAAGTAAGTGATTACACTGATTTCCTTAAAAAATGGGTAAACAGTGGCACAGTACAAAAAGAAATCGCCAATAAAATGAACGAGTGGCTTGATGGCGGTTTGAATGATTGGGATATTTCTCGTGATGCGCCTTATTGGGGCTTTAAGATTCCAGACACAGAAGACAAATACTTTTATGTTTGGCTAGATGCACCGATTGGCTACATCGCTTCCTTCAAAAATTACTGTGATCGCACGGGTACAGATTTTGATGAATATTGGAAACAAGATTCAGAAACTGAGTTGTATCATTTTATTGGTAAAGACATCGCCTATTTCCATACCCTATTCTGGCCTGCCGTTTTAAAATCTGCGGATTACCGTTTACCAACGGGTGTATTTTGTCATGGTTTCTTAAATGTGAACGGGCAAAAAATGTCAAAGTCACGTGGCACGTTTATCCAAGCCCGTGTGTTTTTAGATCACTTACCTGCAGAGCCACTGCGTTATTACTACGCGGCTAAACTTAGCAATACGGTCGATGATATTGATTTAAACCTACAAGACTTCCAACAGCGAATTAACAGTGATTTGGTGGGTAAAGTGGTGAATATCGCATCACGTTGTGCAGGTTTTATCAGTAAGAAATTTGACGGAAAACTTTCAAACTCAATGGCTGATGAAGCGCTCTACAAACAATTCACCGATGCCAGTGACTCTATTGCTCAAGCCTATGAAGATCGCCGTTATAGTAAAGCCATGCGCGAAATTATGGCGCTCGCTGATCTTGCCAACCAATACGTGGATGAAAAACAACCGTGGGTATTGGCAAAAGATGAAGACCGCCAACAAGAAGTACAATATATTTGTTCGCAGGGCATTAATATGTTCCGAGCGATAATTACTTACCTAAAGCCTGTTTTACCTGAATTGGCAGAGAAATCCGAAGCATTTTTGAATGCTGGTGAACTTGAATGGGACAGTGTTGCATCACCCCTTTTTGGCACTAAAATCAATAAGTTCAAAGCACTGATGACGAGAATTGAAGAAGATAAAGTCAATGCCATGCTAGAAGCGAATAAAGAACATTTAGCTATTGCAGCTGCTTTGCAAGCTAAAACCGGAGGTAAGAAGAAACCTTCTGACTCACAGCTAGGGCAAGACCCAATCAGCCCAACCATTGAATACGATGATTTTGCAAAAATTGATTTGCGCGTGGTTAAAATTCTAAAAGCCGAACACGTAAAAGGGGCTGATAAATTACTGCAACTTACCCTAGACCTTGGTGATGAACAACGTAATGTGTTTGCAGGGATTAAATCTGCCTACAAACCCGAAGATCTTGAAGGAAAAATGACCGTAATGGTTGCCAACCTAGCGCCACGCAAAATGCGCTTTGGAATATCAGAAGGTATGGTACTTGCGGCAGGTCCTGGTGGTGACGATATATATGTATTAAATCCTGATGAAGGCGCAGAAATTGGCATGAGAATTAAATAGTTATGTGCCAAACCTCAAAATCAGAAGAAGAGATAATCAGCGTACTTCAAACAATGAAAGAATCAGGTAGCAAACCATCAGAAATGCTACGTTACCTTGTGCTTGATTTGAAAATTGAACAACAACTTGAACTGATGTTGTTGTTTACTAAATCCTTTGATGTGACTTTAGGAGAAGTAACGGCTATTTCTGGCTGGTGGCATGATAATTCTGCCGAATTAAATGATAATGACATCAATCATTATATAACTCATGTTATTAATGACTAAATAACACTATGGCAAAGCGCCGGGGGGGGGGGGGGGGGGGGGGGGGGGGGGGGGGGGGGGGGGGGGGGGGG
>CAZSXI010000146.1:0-5900 GCA_964611045.1 uncultured Cocleimonas sp.
TTTGTCTGCGCCTTTTCAATGCTTTTACGAACAGCACGTTCAGCACGGTGGCAAGCATTATCAATGGCGGTGTACAAGTTCTCTTCTGAACCTTCAATCACTACAGTCGGTAGTTTTTTCAACTCAACGTGAATATGACAGTGTTTATCAATCCCACCTTTTGGTCCATTAACATCAGATAAGTGAATAGCGATTTTTAGAATTCTATCGCCAAAGTTGTTAGTCATGTGTTCGAGCCTTTGGCGGGCATGAGTGTCAATAGCATCTGTAAGTGAGAAGTTTCGTGCTTGTACATCGATCATTATTGTATCTCCGTTTTGTTTTTATTAAAGGTCTCTAAATATCTCATTTAAAACACAGCTTATTAAGAAAAAAGATAAGCCTGTACTTTTACTATAGTTTGTAACGGGGTAAATTCAAGAGTAGATGCCTAATTTAGGGTTGATAATTGTCATGTTGGGCATATTTTTAGGTGTTTTTATTTGCTACCCCCTCATTTTCACTCATTTTATTCGCCCTTCGGGTCAGCTTTGAACAACAAAGCTGTTGTCTCACTACGTTAGGCTCGATGATTTGTCGTACAAATCATCAAAAAATGAGGGGGGTGGATCAGAACTAAACACTAAAATACAACCAATATCGTTATCCCCGTACGTTTTTAACGGGGATCTGCCTGAAGAATATGAGATTCCCGCTAACAACATGCGGGAACGATGATGAAATATAAGAATCTACGGTTTATATAAAGGCTTCTATAAATGAATAAAGATTTTTTCAGGATTTAAGCGTGATTTAGGCAGTTTTGCATTAAAATCTTCTTCAGGATGGCGATAACCAATTGCTAAAGCCACATCACATTGATAGCCAGCTAACTCCTCTTTAAATTCTTCTGCTACTAAATCAATATCGATACCTTCTAATGGCGTAGAATCTATTTTAAGGCGCGCTAAGGTGTGTAGTGTATTGCCCATCGCGATATAAAGCTGTGCTTTAGTCCACGGTGCTGTGTATCCACTCTCATCAGTATTGAACTCTGCAAATGCAAACACCCCAAAAGCACCTTCTCTATTTTCTGGCTTAGTTCTGCCATCCTCGATACCTTTATCAACCACAACTGCGTAATCATCACGTGTGTAATATGGATTGTGGGAAAATAAAATAATCTGTGAACTCTCAAATACGTGAGGCAGGTTGTAATGATGTTTATTGGCGAAAGTTTTACTCATGCGCTCTTTGGCTTCATCGCTTTCAATCACAATAAACTTCCAAGGTTGGGAGTTTATTGACGATGCTGATAAACGCATCGCCTCATAAAGAACCTCAAGGTCTTCTGCGGATACTTTTTTTGAGGCGTCGTACTTCTTTGTCGAATGTCTCCAAGTGAGATCTTTGATAATTTGGTGAGTCATGCCTTTACTTCCTTAGTTTTCAATAGAGTGCTTTGTCTTTTTCTTTTGATCAAGAGATTATTCTAAATGGATATCCTAATTTTGTATGACACGAAAAAAAGCCTGTAATTCTGGAATATTCACAGATTGCACTTGTACGGTCAGCGATTGATCTAATTCAGTATTATTCTGACGTTGTAACCTAGGCTCTAAAGCAAGATCTGGTAAAATAACCGTAGTCTTACGTTCATCTTGCATCACGACAACGGCTTCTCCTTTCCAGTTCTCTTCCTCTTTTCCTTCATCATCGTCTTGCTTATTTTTAGTTTGATGAAGGTAAATCATTTTCCAATGTTGATTTGAATGTCGCTCGGCTTTACGCGCCGCAAATGATCCTTCATCCGCTAAACCGATTCTTTCTACAAGCTCCTCGTGTCCAAGAAGAGGGTGCGATTGCGTTAAAAATGACCGAAGCTGTTGGTGCACGATCAAATCCAAATAGCGTCTAATCGGGCTGGTTACACGCGTGTACATCGGCAAACCAAGCCCAAAGTGTGCAGCCGGTTCTGTGGTATGCCGAGATGCCTTAAAGTGACGGCGATACGCATAATGCTCAGACATTTTTTGCGGATGCTGAATTTCCTCAGGCTCGGGTTGATAGGCATAAGGAATAGAGATGTTATTTTTCTGCGCAAATAATGCAACGGCTTCACCTGTCGCTAGCATCGCTTCTGTGACTATCTTACGGCTACCACCTCGCCCATAAGGACGTATCGAAACTTCACCGTCAACAACCTTTATGTTTACCTCGGGTAAATCCAGCATGGCGGCGTTATTATCGATTCGGCGTTGATGATAACGATCTGTCACGGCTTTTAATTCAGCAAAGGTGCTGTCTAGCTCCAAGTCGGCATCATCATAAGTGGTTCGAGTGACTTGAATGAATGAAAAACAGATTTCTATATCTTCTAGCTCTCCATTTTCTGCAATACTAAAGCCAATCGAGAGCGCATTGCTTTGTTCTTGCAAGCCAAGTCCAAGCTGTTCTGTGATACCTGACGGCAACATGTGAATGGTCTGATCAGGCAAATACACATTAGTACCGCGAGAACGAGCTTCAATATCCAACTCAGAATCTGGAGTAACAAGAGAAGAAACATCAGCGATATGTACCCATAAACGATTGCCATCGAGTGAGAGTGCATCATCAGGGTCTTGATTGCCGACATCATCAATCGCCCAAGCTTTCAAGTGTCGTAAATCACGTCGGCTGGTTTCAACAGCATCAGGAATCGCTATCTCAGGATTACTCATAGTAACCCCCATACGGCGTGGCCAAGGGTTGTACGCTTGTGGCCAATAACCGAGTTTAATTAACAACGTATGCGCGGCTTCTTTCGTCTCTTTAATACCCACGGCTTTTAATATTCGACTATTTTCCTGCTCACCACAGGCTAGTTTTTCAACTTCAACAAGGAGGGTGTGATCTGCTTCTTCAATGTTTCCACTACTGATTCGTTGGATCAATGAATCCCAAGATTCCTGCTGTTTGAACTTTAAGTCTCGTTTTTCTTTATCAGCCACGATGAGCTCTTGCGGACGAGCCTTTATAAGATCATTTTTTGTATTTTCATCAGTAGTCAGTTCAAAATAAAGCCCATCCATCACCAGCATCCAGCTAGACCAAGCACTTTGCGGAGAAAACTCTCCATAGAGTAAATCAGATAATTCACTCAGGGAGATCGCTTCGCCTTCCAGTAACTCCAATGTTTCATTTAAGGTTTCAGGAGGTTCAGGCAACGCCAAATCGAGAGTAGAAACATCGCTAATCGGACCAAGGTGTAATAATTTGATGTCTTTATCACGCACCCGTTTAGTGGTTTTAAAGAATGAAATATCAATCTTGTCACTAACGGAATCTACGATTGCAGCTTTACTTTTGTAGTAAACCAATGCACCTTTTTTAAACTCTGACATACGCTATATCGGCTGTGTTTTGAAAGGGAATGATATAAACACACTGGTTTTATTTTTGCTAGGTTTTGTGCTTTTATTGCTTTATCTATAATTGGAAATTAGGTACAAAGCATCGAGCCGAAAAAAGTATCTTAGTGTTTGTTAATCAAAAGTGTCAGGTTCAATGCCAGTAAGTTAAGAAAAAAGTCTCTTCCACCTAGCAGGGGGAGGGTTAGGGAGGGGGTAGAAAGTTCGACTATAGTGCCACCTTTTAACCTCTACCCTCTCTCCCTGCTAGGGAGAGAGGGCTTAACTTACTGGCATTGGTGTCAGGCTGGATTAGTTTCTGCTAATTTATTTTAATGAATTTTGTCCCACTCTGGAATATTGTCATTTACTTGAACAGCCTCAAGCACCTTTAGTTTTTAAAGAAGCTCCTATTATTATTTTTAAACTTGGGTCGTTTGATTGATTTTTAGCTAAGACAGAAATAATATAAGCTTCTTTAATGTCTTGGATGCATTGTAGGAATGATAGGTGAAATAATGCAAGCTCACCTGATAAACGGTTGATTTAGTAAAGTGTTGTTAATCAAATATTACTCGTATTCCATAATGATCAGAAGGTGTTTGATCTATTTCTTTAATTTTTTCTTTACCAAAAGTTTCAAACTTTTTGATCTCTGAATCTTTGTGCCAAACCCTATCATAGCGTGATTTGTAGGAATTATTTTGCCATGTCATCTCATGTTTTTTTATTGAGCCTGCTGTCTCCCATGCATCTCTGACATTTTCTGTATTTAGACTTTTCCATTCTATTTTCCGTAAGTTTGTATCGCCTGCAAATATAATGGTACCTTCGTGCTTATTCATGATATTTAGGATTTTTTCTGCTTGATCAACTCGCATCGAAGCGCCTGCTTTTTGGCTTTCAAGGTGTGCTGTTAAGATTGTCAATTCATTGATGGATAGCGTGGATAATCCTCTGCCTTGTTGGGTGTAAGAAAATGTTGAATAGTGGGTTTCAAGGATGGGATGACGTACTGCTATAATCTCAAAGTAAGATCGTTCACTGGGTTTTTCTGGAAAGATGGAAAATCCAGCCGCTTTAAGGTGCGGGGTGACATGGGCATGAAATGTACGTGGAACAACTTCTTGTAACACTACAATATCTGGTGTATTGGGCTTAAAGTTAGGTGTTATTGCTGCCTTTTCGATAGGCACTCCGAGTAGCAGTTGAAACATGGCAGCTTCTGTACGCACGTCTAAGTGTTCATCTTCTAAACCGTTGAGATTCCAAGAGACTAAGTTCATTATTATTTTACGCGGTGTTTATGTTTTATATAAAGATAATAGATCAAATTAGCGATGGTGATAATGAACATGATTAGGGCGAACGACCATTTTGATTGATTAAAAAATGATGTTAGATTACTGATGAATTCCATTTTTTCAGGGTAATAAAAAAGCAGGGTTATAATTCCAGTATTTTCTAATAAATCAGAAAATGATATAGCAAAGGGAATGTAAACTAATGCTTTGTACTTCCATAAATTATTCGTTTTAAGAAGCATAATTAAAATAAAGGCATAGATAAACCCATAGATGAAGGCGTAGGGTGTGTCGATTAATAGTGTCGATAGAATATAACTTAAGCGCCCATCATCTTGTAAGCTAGTTAATATGTGATAAGAATAATCTGGGGTAAACCCGAAGTGTAAATCGAGAATTTTATCTAATGGAACAGATATTCCCATAAAGAGTGGGGGGAATAGGGGAAATGCGATGGTGTTTATAAAAATAATGAACACGATGCCTGCCACTATATTTTTATTGGTGCTGTATTTTTCGAGTGTTTTTAACATTGGGTTATTTTGCAAGAGTTAGGAATATTCACTTAGTCTTAATTCTTTTATCCACTACATTTTTAAAAGCAATTAAAAATCCCATGCCTAGGAATGCACCCGGTGGCAGTAATGCTAGTAATAGACCCTTGTAGTTCTCGAAGACTTGCAAGCTCCAGTCGGCGGCTTTTGGGCCAAACATAACAGAAGCATCGGAGAAGAGTGTGCCGTTGCCGATAAGCTCTCTCATTCCGCCTAACGCTACTAAAACTAAGGTGAAGCCTAAGCCCATCATAAAACCGTCAAGTGCGGCACGTGAAATTTTATTGCGCGAGGCAAATGCTTCTGCACGTCCGATAATCACGCAGTTAGTCACAATCAAGGGGATGAATATTCCTAAAACACTGTGCAATTGTGGACTGATAGCATTCATGCTCAAATCAATCATGGTGACAATAGAGGCGATGACCAATACATAATAAGGAATACGAATTTCTTTGCGTACCCAGTTACGTGTGAAAGATATGACGGTGTTGGATGCTGTGAGCGTAACAATCGTTGCAAGCCCTAGCCCTAAGCCGTTGATGAAGTTGCCTGTGACGGCTAATAGCGGACATAGTCCGAGTAGTTGAACAAGACCTGGGTTGTTATGCCACAAACCATCCATGACAATTTTTTTGCATTCTTCGGGTGCGCAGGTGCCACCTTCGATT
>CAZSXI010000147.1:0-5835 GCA_964611045.1 uncultured Cocleimonas sp.
ATTCAGTAAAAATCATAAAATATGAGTTTATTCGTTAAGTGGCAACATTCGCTTTCTTTTTTGAAATAAAAAGAAAGTTGGGCTGGTTTAAGCTTTAGTCAAGCTTAGAGTTTTGCAAGAAGCTCATATTATTAGATTTTAAAACCAGAACTAAACAAGCTCTGGTTCAAGCTCACAAACAACTGATAAGCCACCTGCTCAAAGGCAAACCAAGCTAAGAAGTTTTTAAGATTATTTGGTGTTTTTAGTGGTTCACCTGTTGATTCTTCATACTCTTCACGAAGCTCCTCGATTTCAGCGTAATGGTTATCATAAAAAGCGTGTGTGTCTTTGTAGTAAATCAGTTTGCCAACCATGCCGCTGATGCAACCGTGTTGTAGTAGGTCTTTAAAGAAGGCTTTAGGATCTTCATGCTCTAGTACTTCTTCAGCTACTTCTACTTTAATGATATTGGGGTTATCTTTTATAATTTGTTGTAGATAGCTGTTCATGGCGTGTGCCCTTTAAGTTAAAAACAACTAACGTTCAAACCGCCTTAAGATAGAAATATCAAGAAGCAATCCGTGTTCGTAGAACTAAGGAGCATTTCTTTAAATTTTAATCGGCAGTTTAGTCTGGCTTGGTTTTTGCGGGACAATTGTGAAAAATTAACTTGCCTTAAACTTAGGAAAACCTTGATAAAATTCAGAATGATCACCTGAATAATTATCCATACCTTTTTTTGTCAAAGTACCTTTTGGTGAAATATAACTACGAATGGTTTTCTCTTTCTCAGCTTCATGCCACCTGATATTAAAAGCTGCTAACTTAGGAAAGAAATATAAACCACAGTGAGGCAGGTGGTCGTGAATCCACCAAGCTAGATCCCTCCAATCACGACCATTTTCATATTGATCAGCAAACCAAGGTATAACAATACTAACAGTCGCGCCCAGATGATCATTTTTATCCTTATAATCAAATATATGAGCAGCATAGTTAGCCTCGTTTGAAGCACAGTTAAGCTTCTTCTCATTACACAATTGATTTACGTTAGGAGACCGATACCCCGAAAATATTGTTATTCTGCCAAAAGTAGAATTCAACGGTTCTAATAGCTCTTCACATAATTGGGAACAAGCACTTATCGCAAAATCAGGGTTATCGGGGATATTAGATACTTCGTAAAAATTCGAAATTTCACTGTATAGAAAGTCTCGCATATAAAATGATTTAGAAAGCCTTATTCGACCAAAATCCTCTAAAGATTTAACAGATTTAGGCTTATTCATTTCTTACTTTCATTCTCTCTAGCTTGAATACTCGCCGATTCAATATCATAAACAAAGCCACCAATCGACCCATCTTTGATTTTATCAACCACCTGATCTATTACATCAAAAGGCACTAAAAACCATTCTTGCGGGATCACAGGATTACCAAAGCGATCCATAATTTCGATATTTAATTTTGCAGTTTCAAAGAAGCGATGCAGAATACTTTCAAGCTTTACCCGATTGATATTAAACAGCTCATAAGTTGCGATTACCTCAACATCAGCCATTAAAAAAGTGGGATCTAACTTAGCATTTGAAAGTCGTGTTTCAATCTTACTACCCGTCACCCCAATCTTATGAATCACATCTCGGTTTTCAGCGATTAAAGAGTGATCTGATAAACTTCTTAAAATATAAATCGTCCCACTTTCTATATCGTTCTCATCAGATATGCCTTCAAAAAGTGGGCCGAGTGATGCACTGGTAATTCTTCTCCCTGCTTCATCCTTATTTAAAGCCCGTTGTAATGAACGAACTAAAATATCACTCTCTGTTCCATTGTCGTAGATCACTCTTAAACGAGCATCTTTCTGCCTATTTTTATTTAAATATTCTTCCCCAACATCTGCAATATAAACAATCTGCCCCGAAAGAATAAATAAGTCACCTTGTTCGACTTTCGCAAAATCCTTGTAAGGAACAGTATTTCTAAGACCAGATTTTATATCCTTTTGTACACTTTCAAAGATAGGTTTAAATTCATCAAAATCTTCACATTTTATACGGTTAGCTACTTCCTCAGCGGCTCGAACTTCTGCCCGCGTTTTCACATGCTTTAAAAAAGTAACATCACCTTCTTTAGGTGGTTCAACGCCTAATTCAGCCAACAATTCAGCATCACTCCCATATTCTGCTTTAGGTTCAGCTACTTGATCACTATCCGATATTAAACCTTGATGATCCATATCCTGTACTAAATCACGGCACTCCTGATGGGTACGAATTTGATCCAGCCTGACCGCATAAAGTCGCTCAAAAATATCATTATCTTCACCGTGAGCAGGTATGTGATCATACTCCTCAACGAAGACTTGAATCTCTTCAAACCCCGCTATAATCCGCTCTTCTTTAGCCGTGAAGGTACGTTTTTTAGTGGTGACAACCTCAACACCTAACGCATCTAGTAGCTCTTTATTGGATTGATCAGTCATTACTTTCCTCAGACACCTTACGCTGTAAAAATGCAATGCCTTCAGCCATACGTTTTTCCCATGGGTCTGCTGCTGTTAGCTCAGGCAATCGACCACGTTCATTTTTAAACTTCATGGCACGTTTAACCAACTCTCTTGCCTCGTCTTCTGATAGTGAGACTTTCTTCGCGCTAATGACCGCAGCGACCTGTTTTAAACTTTCTTCATTCATCGACTTAGCTAAAATGGCATAAGCCTCACTAAAAGGGTTAATACTATCGATTAGGTCAATATCCAAATCGCGTACATCCATCGCAAACTTTCTAACCCCATCAACAAAAGCAGTGCTACCCCCTGTTTCTGACTCATTGCCATTATTAATTGCTTTCTTAGCCTGTTGAGTAATATTCAGTGCAGCAATAGCACGTTGCCTAATGGCTTCAATATCCTCCTCATCAAGATTTGGGTGTTTATCCTTGATGATTTTACCCATTTTAACTTGGGTTAACTCCTCTGGCACAACCTCATCATCAAACAAGCCCCGCTCAAGTGCAGACTTATCTTGCACAAATGCCGCAACCAGCTCATTCAAATCATCTTCACAAATACGCTGGGCTTCTTCACTTTTAGGCTCAACTAAACCCTTAATCTCTATTTGAATCTGACCTGTAGACTCATTAAAGCCGACGTTATTTCCATCAGGCTTATAACCCTCGTTCCCATAGTCATATCCCTCTACAGGCTGGTTTTCTACATTTTTAGGCGTGAAATTAAACTTTGGTGCAAGCACTTGCTCCATTAAAAGACTAGCAGCAATTGCCTTTAACGTATCATTTACAGCATCTGTAACCGTATCTTGGCTTGCCTCTGGCTCTGCGATTAAATTAGTAAACCGCGCATGTGTTTTACCTTCAGCATCACGGGTAGTTCGCCCGATTATTTGAATAATTTCAGTCAGGCTAGACCGATACCCCACCGTTAAGGCATGTTCACACCATACCCAATCAAAGCCTTCCTTAGCCATGCCCAGTGCAATAATAATATCAACATAATCTCGGTTAGTTTTTAGCTCAGGATTCCTTAAAGCATTTTGTACCTTATCGCGTTTTGCATCATCATCAACCAGATCGGCAATTTTTATTATTTTATCGTTCGACAATTTTACAAGATGAAAACCCGTATCAGGGTCAATACCTTGCCAGTCACCCAAGGCATAAATAATATTCTCCATCTCCTTAATTTTATCTTTGGTGCTTTCACGCGAATTCACATTCGGGATATGAATAATGGTTTTTTCATTAGCATCCAGCACATCTAAAATTTTATCCAGATAAGAACCTGTATCATAAAAGTAATACCCAATATCTAAAGTCTTAAGGTATTCATAGCCATTGAGCTGCTCATAATAGGTATAAGTCACCGTTTTAAACTTGTTCTCATCTTCAGGCGCAAGTACCGCTTCAGCATCCCCTCTAAAATAGGAACCTGTCATGGCGACAATATGCACCTTGTCGCGGGTCATCAACTCCCCCAGTTGTGTGCCCAGTTTATTATCTGGGTTAGTACTCACATGATGAAACTCATCAATCGCTATCAAGCAATTATCGAAAGTTTCTATACCAAACTTATCTACGGTATTACGAAATGTTGCATGAGGACATACTAGAATACGGTCATCACCCTCTAGAAATGTCTTTACAGAATCCGCTTTACTCCCATTCTCACCTGGGGCATTGCATAAATTCCATTTTGGTTCCACATTCCAATCTGTCCAAAAACCAAAATCGCTTAATGGCTCATTGTTAAAACTCGAACCAATCGCTTTTTCAGGCACAATAATAATGGCTTTATCCAGACCCTGATTCTCTAACTTATCCAGTGCAATAAACATCAAGGCACGACTTTTCCCTGAAGCAGGCGGGGATTTAATCAGCAAATATTGTTCGCCACGTTTCTCATAGGCGCGTTCTTGCATGGCTCGCATCCCCATCTCATTGGAGGATTTGGAGCTGCCATTGCAGGCATAGTGATTAGATATGGAGGGGACAGCTTTGGTATTCGTCATGGCTTTTTATCCTTTAGTTGCTGCTCCAAAGCTTCCAATTCTTGAAAATCTTTGGCATCGGCTTCTATTGCTTCGTGTTGTCGCCGTTTCTGATCAAAGTCAGCATAACGTTCATTGGCGATGTGTTTCATATCATCATGGCTGATTGAACCCGCTCTTTTTAAAACAGGCTGATCATTAAACTCCAGCATTCGCTCAATATTATTTTGCCAAAATTCAAGACTAAGGTCGTCTTGTTGTTTCACCCGTAGTTCAGCCTGCTCAAGAAAAATGACAACGAGCCGATTCAAAGTGTCGATCTCGTCCGCCGTGAGGTAATTCTTAGCGATAAGGACATCCTGCTTACGAACCCGTGAGCCTTTCCATGTGTTCAGTGCCATATTGGGTTTTTCTGGGTCTGCCCGCTTAACAATCAGTTCTGCTACCGTATGCCTCGTTGCCGCATAGAGTAGCTTATTCTGGGCTTGGGCAAAAAAAAGATGGGTCTCATGCTCCTTGATTTGATAATCCGAACTCAAGGCAAACAGATCCCGCACCTTCTGGTAAAAACGTTTTTCTGAAGCACGGATTTCACGAATGCGTTCCAGCAATTCATCGAAATAATCCCAGCCTTTCGGGTTTTTGAGGCGCTCATCATCCATGATAAAGCCTTTCACCAGATACTCTTTCAGGTGACGGCTTGCCCACTGGCGAAACTGAATGCCACGAGATGAACGGACTCGATAACCAATGGCGAGAATCAAATCCAAATTGTAATAGGAAATTTTACGCTTAACTTCACGCTTACCTTCCGTTTGAACTGTCAAGGAATCCTTGACAGTTGCTTCTGTCTTCAGCTCGCCTTCTTCAAAAATGTTATTGGCATGAAGAGAAATATTTTGTTTGCTGGTTTGAAATAACTCCGCTATTTCCAGTTGTGTTAGCCAGACTGTCTGCCCTTCAATTCTCAGATCAAGGCGAGTTCGCCCATCTTTAGAAGTGTAAAGGATGAGTTCACTCACGCTTTTTTAACCTTTTTATTGGAGGTGTCAGAGGTCATCTTGGTATAGAGATCAAACAGTTTTTCCAGCCGTTCCGTGTCATTTTTAAAGCGACGACCTATATAAATCCGTTCTAATACTTCATCATTATGCTCATGGGCATGACGTAAATTTTCTGGCATGGTTTCAGGTTTATAGAGGTCAGCAATCGTAGCGGGGAAATGGGCTTCACGGGCTAATAGAATATCTTCGGCACATTTGGTTAAGTCGGTTTTGTTTTTTTCGGTGAGCTTGGGGACGGGGAAGGTGTTCCAGCCGAGTGTGTTTGAATAGGAAAACCGCAT
>CAZSXI010000148.1:0-5828 GCA_964611045.1 uncultured Cocleimonas sp.
AACTATTGAAAATAAAACAACTGGCTTCATATTAAGGTTATGCAACCTGATCTAAACGAACGTGCCCAACATTTACTAAAAGTCTTAATCGAAGGCTATATCAGTGATGGTCAGCCGATAGGTTCGTCATTATTGGCAAAGCGTAGCGGTTTAGACCTTAGTCCTGCGACGATTCGTAATGTAATGAAATCGTTAGAAGATGCAGGTTATATACACGCGCCACACACTTCTGCTGGGCGTGTTCCGACTTCACAGGGTTATCGTTTATTTGTTGATACCTTGGTTAATGTTCAACCGCTGGCAGAGCAAGAATGCCATACGCTTGAAACTCAGTTTGAGCATCAGTCTTCTAGTGATTTAATACACTCAGCATCCAATATGCTTTCTGGTTTGACCCAGTTAACGGGTATTGTGATGGCGCCACAAATGGATGCGCGTTCGATTCGTCAAATTGAATTTTTACAACTTTCAGAAAAACAAATTCTCGTTGTGTTGATCATGTCGAATAACGATGTAGAAAATCGTATTATTCAGGTTGACCGAGCTTTTACCTCATCTGAATTGCAGCAAAGCAGTAATTACCTTAGCGAGATTTTAATTGGTAAAGATTTGAAACAAGCGCGTGCTATTTTGATTCAAGAAATGGAAGACGTGCGTAAAAGCATGAACGCCATGATGGTGTCAGCGATTGATTTGGGAGAGAAAGCAGTATCAGGTTTATCAGACGATCACAGCGATGATTATGTTGTTGCTGGTAGAACCAACCTGATGGATTATGATGATTTATCCGATGTGACTAAGCTACGCCAACTGTTCAATGCCTTCAATGAAAAGCGTGATGTACTAGGTTTGCTAGACCGATGCATGGATGCCGATGGCGTACAAATATTTATCGGAAGCGAAGCTGGGCATGAAGTTTTCGGTGATTGCAGTGTGGTGACGGCCCCGTATCAAATTGATGATTCACACATCGGAGTGCTGGGTGTGATTGGACCAAAACGTATGCATTATGATCGCGTAATTCCTGTGGTGGATATTACCGCTAAGCTGCTTTCTGCAGCTCTAAATAAAGAATAACTCTTACAAAGTAAAGAAAAATGAGGAGGGCGTGTTCTAATAATATTCTTTTTCAATAATTTTCTTGAAATTTCCCACAAAAACCCCACCTTTACAGCATATTAATTTAGATGACCTTTTGGTCTAAAAGAGCAAACAATGAGCCAATCCAAACAAGACGAAAATACATTCGAAGAGAATGAAAATGAAGCACAAGCAACAGAAGAAGCGGTGACCGATTCTGCTGTTGAAGGAGAGAGCGAAGAGGGTGAAGTCACCATTGAATCTCTTCAAGAAGAGTTGGAAACAGTAAGAGCCAGTGCGGATAAAAACTGGGATACCGTTTTACGCATGAAAGCCGAAGCAGATAATCAACGCAAGCGCACAGAGAAGCAAGTGCAAGATGCACACAAGTTTGCGGTACAAAAATTTGTTAGTGAGTTGCTACCCGTAGCTGATAGTTTAGAGATGGGCATGGCGGCAGAAGGCGATATTGAAAAAATCCGTGAAGGTATGAAGCTGACGATGAATGTATTCAATTCAAGCATGGCAAAGTTTTCGGTTGAGGCGGTTGATCCGTTGGGCGCAAAGTTTGATCCTGAGTTGCATCAAGCCATGGCAATGCAACCCAGTGAAGAATATGAAGAAGGGCATGTAAGCGCAGTTATGCAAAAAGGCTATACATTGAGTGGCAGACTTGTTCGTCCAGCAATGGTTATGGTTGTTAAGAACTAGAAGCTTCCATATATAAAGCCGTCATTCCCGCATGCTTCTAGCGGGAATCTATTTTCACATGGAGATTCCCGTTAAAAACATACGGGAATGACGCTATATTTTAGTAGATGCACTTGATAAGCCAAAAGATAACCACACATTTACTACAACATTATATTTAAGACATATTTAGAGGGCGAAGGCTCTTAAAGAGGAATACGAAAATGGGAAAGATAATCGGAATTGATTTAGGAACAACAAACTCCTGTATTGCAGTAATGGAAGGTGACAAGCCTAAAGTTATCGAGAATGCAGAAGGCGAGCGTACAACGCCGTCGATTGTTGCATTTGCTAATGATGAGGTTTTAGTCGGTTCGCCAGCGAAGCGTCAGGCGGTAACAAACCCTGAAAACACACTTTACGCAATCAAGCGTTTGATCGGTCGTACTTTTGATGAAGATGCGGTTCAAAAAGACATCAAGCTTGTACCTTACAAAATTGTAAAAGCCGATAACGGTGATGCATGGGTTGAGGTAAACGGTAAAAAAATGTCTCCACCAGAAGTTTCTGCACGAATTTTGCAGAAGCTTAAAAAAGATGCAGAAGACTACTTGGGCGAGAGTGTAACAGAGGCTGTTATCACAGTACCTGCTTACTTTAATGACTCACAACGTCAAGCAACAAAAGATGCAGGTAAAATTGCAGGTTTAGAAGTTAAGCGTATTATCAACGAGCCAACGGCGGCAGCACTTGCTTACGGCATGGATAAAGCGGCGGGTGATAGCACGATTGCTGTTTATGACTTAGGTGGTGGAACGTTTGATGTGTCAATCATCGAAATTGCAGAAATCGACGGTGAGTACCAGTTTGAAGTATTAGCAACCAACGGTGATACATTCCTTGGTGGTGAAGATTTTGATATGCGCCTGATTGATTACTTGGCAGATGAGTTCAAGAAGGACAACAGTGTTGATCTTCATAACGACCCATTAGCACTTCAGCGTTTAAAAGAAGCAGCAGAAAAAGCCAAGATTGAGCTTTCAGCTGCAACGCAGACCGATGTGAACTTGCCTTATGTAACAGCAGATGCGTCTGGCCCTAAGCATTTAAACGTGAAGGTTACACGGGCAAAGCTTGAGTCTTTAGTTGAAGATTTAGTTAAACGCACAATTGATCCATGTAAAACAGCATTAAAAGATGCTGGCTTAAAAGCATCTGAAATTAACGATGTGATTTTGGTGGGCGGTCAGTCACGTATGCCAATGGTTCAAGAAGCCGTAACAAACTTCTTTGGGCAAGAGCCACGCAAAGACGTAAACCCTGATGAAGCAGTAGCAGTGGGTGCGGCGATTCAAGGTGGTGTACTTGCTGGAAGTGTTACAGATGTATTGTTGCTCGACGTTACACCGCTATCTCTGGGTATCGAGACAATGGGCGCGGTAATGACTAAGTTGATCGAGAAGAATACGACGATTCCAACAAAGGCATCACAGACTTTTTCAACAGCAGACGATAACCAAAATGCTGTAACGGTTCACGTGTTACAAGGTGAGCGCGAGATGGCTTCTGGTAATAAATCGCTAGGTCGCTTTGACTTAACGGATATTCCACCAGCTCCACGTGGTCAGCCTCAAATCGAAGTATCTTTGGATATTGATGCAAACGGTATTTTGAATGTATCAGCTAAAGATAAAGCAACGGGTAAAGAGCAATCTATCGTGATCAAAGCATCGTCTGGATTATCGGATGAAGAAGTCGATGCAATGGTAAAAGATGCAGAAGCACACGCTGATGAAGATAAAAAGACCCGTGAGTTAGTTGATGCGCGTAACCAAGCGGATGGCTTAGTTCACGCAACTGAAAAATCGTTAACAGAATACGGCGATAAGGTTGATGAAGCTGAAAAGACTAAAGTTACGGTTTTGGTTGAAGAGCTTAAAGAGCTGGTTCAAGGTGATGATAAAGACGCGATTGAGAGTAAATCTCAAGAGTTGATGGAAGCATCAGGCTCATTAGCACAAGCTGCAGCAGGTGGTGAAGCAGAAGCTACGGCCGATGCAGGCGAAGCGGTAGAAGATGAAGATGTTGTTGATGCTGAATTTGAAGAAGTAGAAGACGAAGATAAAAAAGCATAAGTTTTTATCTCTTAACTCTCTTTTGCTGCGATAAATGCAAAGGAGAAGTTAGACAAAAGGTGCATGGGTTTTATACCTATGCACCTTCTTTTGTTTAAGAAATACAGGTTATTTTAGATGTCTCAACAATGTTATTACGAAATTCTTAGTGTTCAAAAAAATGTCAGTGATGGTGACTTAAAGAAGTCCTATCGACGTATGGCAATGAAATTTCACCCTGACCGTAATCCTGATGATGAAGGCGCTGAGCACAAGTTTAAAGAAGTAAAAGAAGCGTACGAGATTCTGTCTGATTCGCAAAAGCGTGCGGCGTATGACCAATTTGGTCACGCAGGTGTCGATCAATCTCGTGGTGGTGGTCAACAAGGTGGTGGCTTCGGTGGGTTTGGCGATATCTTCGAAGATATTTTCGGCGGAGGCGCGCGCGGCCAAAGTGGCGCAAACGCTGCTTACCGTGGTAGTGATCTTCAATACAATCTTGAATTAACTTTAGAAGAAGCAGTTTTTGGAACAACAGTAGATATTCGTGTACCTAGTAAGCAAACCTGTGATACTTGTGATGGTTCTGGGGGGAAAGAAGGTTCTCAACCACAAACCTGTGGCACGTGTAATGGTCAGGGTCAGGTGCGAATGCAGCAGGGATTCTTCTCGGTGCAACAAGCCTGCCCGCATTGTCACGGTGCTGGCACGATTATTTCTGACCCCTGTGGCGATTGTCACGGTGAAGGGCGTGTAGAGCAAAGGAAAACGCTTGAGGTTAAAGTGCCAGAAGGTGTGGATACGGGAGATCGTATTCGTTTAAGCGGTGAAGGCGAAGCTGGTATAAATGGTGGGCCTGCGGGTGATTTGTATGTGCAAATGCATCTTAAAGCGCATGATTTATTTACCCGTGATGGTAATGATCTTCACTGTGTCATGCCCGTGCCTTTCACGCAAACTGCCTTAGGTGGCACACTCAAAGTACCGACACTGAGTGGCGAAGTGAATTTAAAAATTCCCGCTGAAACACAGTCATCCAAAGTTTTTCGCTTGCGTGGTAAAGGCGTTAAATCTGTGCGTAGTAGCATGGTGGGTGATTTGCTATGCCGTATTGATGTTGAAACGCCTATAAACTTGACGGCTAAACAGAAAAAATTATTAGAACAATTCCAGTCTGCTTTGGATAAAGGCGGTAAGAAGCACAGCCCGCAACAACATGGTTGGGGTAATAAAGCGAAGACTTTTTTCGATGATGTTAAGGGCTGGTTTGAAGGTGAGTCTGAGTAACTTTTCCGCGCCCTTCGATAGGCTCAGGGTATTGCTTTTACTCTGAAAAAAGCACGTAGCAGATCCCAGAGCCTGTCGAAGGGTTCGGTCAGGTTAAACACTAATTAAATAAGCTACCAAATAATAAAAAGGTAAGTCCACTAAAACTACAAAAGTGGCAAAAAAGGGGGGGGTGTGCTTTCATAGCACCTCTTTTCACTTCTTTAATAAGAAATACGCTGTAAATGCGATCACAAGGAACCCCTAAAAAATGATAAACATCGCAGTAGTAGGCGCAGCAGGGCGCATGGGAAAAATTCTAATCGAAGCTTGTGTCGAATCCGATAACGCCAAACTCACCGTAGCCACAGAGCATCCCGAAAGCACATTAATCGGAACAGATGCTGGCGAAGTAGCAGGTGTGGGCAAAAATAATATCATTATCGTTTCTAATTTAGACGATGCCGCGAATGATTTTGATGTGCTCATCGATTTCACACGCCCAGCACCTACGCTAAATCATCTTGATTGGTGTGTGAAAAATAATAAAAGTATGATCATCGGCACTACGGGTTTTTCGGATGATGAAAAAGCACAAATTAATACGGCAGGAAAATCCATCCCCATTGTATTTGCCGCAAATTTTAGTGTTGGCATAACGCTAAGCCTCAAGCTTTT
>CAZSXI010000149.1:0-5819 GCA_964611045.1 uncultured Cocleimonas sp.
CTCCCGACATCCTGCACCCAAAGCAGGCGCGCTACCAGACTGCGCTATATCCCGAAATATTCCGTTTAACCTACGATTGCAAAGCAACTAGCAAGTAAATAGAAGAGCGCGAATGATACGCACCTAAATAACCCTCGTCAACCCGATAATATGCCAATTTTGAAGGTTATTTACACCCTCAAACAAGCTAAATAATAATTACTAAATACAAAACGTCGAAAAAAGGGAGAGGTGGCATGAAAAAACAAGATTTTTAGGTGCTTTTTTAAGTCCACCCCCCCTCTTTTTCGACGTTTTGTAAGCGCACAGCGCAATATTTCACCTCTGCAATCTTCGCCTGCGGGTCAAGCGCCGCATTGGTTAATACATTGGCCGCTGCTTCAACGTAACAAAAGGGCATAAAGACTGTACCCATTGGCGAATTATCACTAATTCTGACCTTTGCTATTATCTCACCACGACGAGACCGCAACATCAGCTCATCATTTTCTTCTAATCCCAACTGCAGGGCATCACGTGCGTTAATCGCAACCCAAGGTTCTGGTTCTAATTCATCTAATACTGTCGCACGGCGCGTCATACTGCCTGTATGCCAATGCTCTAGTTGTCTTCCTGTGATTAGTATAAAAGGGTAATCCTCATCGGGCTGCTCATCAGGTGGAACAATATCTGCAGGTACAAGTTTAGCTCGCCCTGTTTCTGTGGGATAACCATCCTTGAAAATAATTGGATCACCCGCATCACCTTCCTTTTCACAGGGATAGGTGACACTTTCTTTTTCTAATCGCTCCCATGTGATACCTGCGATTGAATCCATCGCTAGTCGCATTTCATTGAAAATATCTTTTGGTTCTGAGTAATTCCAATCCAAACCTAAACGACGGGCGATTTCTTGGATGATCCACCAATCTTGCTTTGCCTCACCCGGTGCGGTGATCGCTTGACGACCCATTTGCACAGTACGATCTGAATTAATATACGTACCTGTTTTTTCTGCCACAGCAGAGGCAGGGAAAACCACATCAGCATAAAAAGCGGTTTCCGTTAAAAATAGATCCTGCACGATGAGGTGTTCAAGTTTTGATAATGCCGTACGCGCATGGAGGACATCTGGGTCTGACATGGCTGGGTTCTCACCCTCAATATACATACCTTTGATAATACCATCATAGGCTTGATTCATCATTTCCACGGTAGTTAAGCCCGCTTTATCATCCAGCTGATCAACATTCCATAAATCTATAAACCGCTTTTGTACATTAGGGTCATCAACGGGCTGATAATCAGGGAAGACCATGGGAATCAACCCAACATCGGATGCGCCTTGCACATTATTTTGCCCGCGCAGCGGATGTAAGCCTGTACCTGCGCGACCAATCTGCCCTGTAATCATGCACAGTGAAATCAAGCAACGCGCATTATCCGTGCCATGCACGTGTTGCGACACGCCCATTCCCCATAAAATCATGGCGTTATCCGCTTTCGCATAAAGGCGTGCAACTTGCCGAATTTGCCCCGCACTCACCCCGCAAATATCAGCCATTGATTCTGGCGTGTATGCCTGTAAATGCTCATTAAGCGCATCGAATTCATCAACATGGGAATCAACGTAATCATAATCAACCAGTGCTTCTGTCACGATTACATTCATCATGGCGTTTAGCAGGGCAACATCAGATGCTGGCTTGAATTGCAAAAAATACGTGGCATGACGATTTAGCTCTGACCCTTGCGGATTAATCATAATAAGTTGAGTGCCATTTTTAATGGCATTTTTCATCCATGTTGCACCCACAGGATGATTGATCGCTGGGTTTGCACCAATGATAATAATGACATCAGATTCACTCACATCCGCCATTGGGTTTGAAACTGCGCCCGAGCCAATACCTTCGAGCAATGCGGTGACCGATGAGGCGTGACACAGGCGCGTACAATGGTCGACGTTGTTTGTGCCAAATCCATCATCACCAAAACCTGTACGAATGAGTTTTTGGAATAAATAAGCCTCTTCGCAACTGCCTTTTGCCGACCCCAAACCGGCTAACGCATACTTGCTTTGTTCTTTGATAATTTTCTTTAAACCCTTTGCGGCAAAATCTAACGCCTCATCCCAGCTTGCTTCACGGAATATTTCTAAAGGCTTTGCTGGATCAAAATTTAGCTCTGCTGATTTTGGAATATCATCACGGCGAATCAACGGTTTTGTTAAACGCTCGGGGTGATGAATGTAATCAAAGCCAAACCTGCCCTTCACACACAAGCGTCCTTTGTTTGCAGGGCCGTTACGTCCTTTAACATGAAGGATTTTATTGTCTTTAATATGATAGGTAAGCAAACAACCCACACCACAATAGGGGCAGACAGAATTTACGGTTTTATCTGGTTCAACTAAGCCAACATCGTTAGCGGGCATTAGCGCACCTGTTGGGCAAGCTTGCACACACTCACCACAAGCGACACAAGCACTCACACCCATTTCATCATCAAGATCAAATACGATTTTGGTTTGCGATCCACGCTTGGCTAGACCGATAATATCGTTGACTTGCACATCACGGCAAGCACGTAAACAGCGCGTGCAATGAATGCAAGCATCAAGGTTTACCGACATTGCTGGATGCGACTCATCCTTTGCGACCTTGTTTTTACGTGATTCAAAACGAGAGCTTTCCAAGCCTAATTTATTCGACCACTGCTGTAATTCATTATCCAGCGTATACGCCGCTTCAGGCATGTCAGATTGCAATAATTCCAGTACCATTTTTTGTGCATTTTCGGCGCGCGTATTATTGCTGTGGACTTTCATGTTTTCACTGGGCTGGCGACAACATGATGGCGCGAGTACGCGCTCACCTTCTATTTCTACCATACAGGCACGACAATTTCCTGACTCGCCCTGTTCGTCGCTATAACACAAGTGCGGAATTTCAACACCATAACGTTGCGCCGCTTTGAAGATGGTTTCGCCTTCTTTGGCTTCGATGGTTTCTCCGTTTAAGCTGAATTTGATGCTCATGCGCTACCACCAATTTCTTGCGGGAAATACTTAATCACACAATCCATCGGGTTTGGCGCAGCTTGCCCTAAACCACAGATTGAAGCATCTTGCATTACCGTTGATAGCTCTTGCATCAGTTCGGTATCCCAATCATCTGATTGCATCAACTTAACGGCTTTTGCTGTACCCACACGACAAGGCGTACATTGTCCGCACGACTCATGCTCAAAAAAGCGCATCGCATTCAGTGCAATTTCACGAGCTGAATCAACCTCAGAAAATACAATTACTGCTGCCGAGCCAATAAAACAACCATGCTCGTTTAAGGTATCAAAATCTAAAGGAATATCTGCCATGCTCGCAGGTAAAATTCCGCCCGATGCACCACCAGGAAGATAACCATACAAGCTATGTCCGTCTTGCATTCCGCCACAATACTCATCCACCAATTCTTGTAAAGTGATACCAGCGGGCGCGAAGTGTACCCCTGCTTTTTTTACGCGACCACTCACCGAAAACGAGCGTAAACCTGTGCGTCCATTACGACCTTGCGAGGTAAACCAATCCGTACCTTTAGCAACAATATCACGCACCCAATAGAGCGTTTCCATGTTGTGTACTAAGGTTGGACGACCAAATACGCCAACCTCTGCCACATAAGGCGGACGTAAACGAGGCATCCCACGTTTGCCTTCGATGGATTCAATCATTGCGGATTCTTCACCGCAAATATACGCACCTGCACCACGGCGTAAATGCACTTTTGGCAGTTCACAATAAGGGTCGGCACGTAACTTTTCTAATTCTGTTTGTAATAACGCATGACAAGCAGGATATTCATCACGAATATAAATGTAGATAACATCAATTCCAACGGTTAACGCGGCAATTAACATTCCCTCGATAAATCTTCGTGGATCATTTTGCAAATAGTATAAATCTTTGAATGTGCCTGGCTCGCCTTCGTCGATATTAACAGCCATAGTACGCGGCGCTGTTTGCGCGCTCACGATGCGCCATTTTTGCCCAACAGAAAAACCAGCACCACCTAAGCCTCGTAGCTTTGAAGTTTCGAGTGCTTTAATGATCTCTTCTCGCTTCTCATCATTAAAGGTTTTTTGCAACTGAGAAATGAAGACATAACCACCCGAATCTCGGTATTCTTCATAGGTAAATACATCAGGCAATGGCGCTTCAAAAATCTCGCTGGTGATGACGGCATTAACCTTTTCAAGATTGGCTTCTTCAACAGGGTTTTTACCAACGACGGCAATAGGCGCTTTATTACAACGCCCTACACACGGGACCCGCTGAATTCTTATTTTTTCTTTGTCACCGCTATTTTCTAATTGTTCGACTAGCTCATCAGCACCCACCATTTGACAGGTAATAGAATCACAGACACGAACGGTTAATTCTGCTGGTGATTTTTCATTGTCATCAACCACATCAAAGTGATGGTAGAAACTAGCAACCTCATAAACTTCCACAACCGACAGCTTCATCAATTTAGCCAGTGCAGTTAAATGCTTATAATATAAACAATGGTAAGTATCTTGAATTTGGTGGAGATATTCTATAAGTAATTCGGGCTGTAGCGTCTTATCACCCAATAAATCTTGTAACTCTTGTAGTGATTGAGTATCCGCTCGACGACCTCGGGGCCGATATTGTTGCTGTTTTTGTTTGTTTTTTTTCATGGCTAAACTTTCATGAATAAACATAGATGCCCAAACCTACAAGAAGTGTAGATTTTGGCATTATAATTTACTAAGCCTTTAACGCTTTCGCATGATAGGCAATATGCTCGCCAATAAATGTCGAAATAAAGTGGTAACTGTGATCGTAACCTTCTTGCATATTGATGGTTACACTTTGCCCAGCCTTGTCACAAGCGGCTTGGAAGTTTTCAGGCAAGAGTTGCTTTTCATCATAAAACTCGTCAGCCAAACCTTGCTCAATTAAAATATCAGATACTTTTGCACCCGCTTCAACCAGCGCTGTTGCATCATAAGCAGCCCATGTACTTTCATCATCACCAAGATACGCACCAAAACAGCCTTTCCCCCAACCACAATTGATTGGATTGCAAATAGGCGAAAAAGCAGAAACTGATTTATAAGCCTCTGGATTTTTAAGCGCACAAATCAGTGCACCGTGACCACCCATTGAGTGACCAGAAACTGATTTAACACCAGGAATTAGTGGCAAGTTTTCTTCCAATAACGCGGGCAATTCTTTCACAATGTAATCGTACATATGATAATGCTTTGCCCAGGGTGCTTGTACCGAATTCACATAAAAACCTGCGCCTTTACCTAGATCATAACGATCTGGCTCATCGGCAACACCATCTCCGCGAGGGCTAGTATCAGGGAATATTAATGCAACACCATGCTCTGCCGCATAACGCTGAGCACCTGCTTTTGTTCTTACATTGTCATCGGTACAGGTCAAGCCTGACAGCCAATATAAAGCAGGCACATTGCCTTTTGTAGCTTGCGGAGGGAGATAAACCGAGAAAGTCATCTCACAATCCAGCACATCGGACTCATGGGTATAGCGATTTAATAAACCACCGAATTCTTTGACACTTTCTGTTCTTTGAATAGTCATTTTTTATCCTTTAAAGAGGTATTTAGAGACCTTTAGATAAAAAAAGGGAGGTATTTTTATAGTAAATATAAAGTCCACCCCCCCTCTTTTATGCCGATTTGTATTTAGAACGATGTAATAACTGTTCAGCATGTTTATATTTGGCTTCAGATCAAGGCATCTTTGCACGCAGAATGTGAGCATATAATAATATGTGACCATT
>CAZSXI010000150.1:0-5778 GCA_964611045.1 uncultured Cocleimonas sp.
GATAAGAAAACTAGAATTCCACCCGTTGATTCATTCATCAATTCATCAGTAGCATCAACAATGGCTTGCACCATATCTTGTTGGGTTTGCTCTTTATTTCCCGAGTTATCCTCAGCTTTATTCGCCTCTTGTAACTTTTTTTCCTGCAACAAGGAATGATAACGGATTTCTACAGGATAGGTTCGCCCAGATACTTCAATAACAGGCGCGTCTTTTCCACCAAAGTTAAAATGTTTGGCAAAGCGTTTAGGGTCAATCGTTGCCGAGGTGATTATTACTTTTAAATCTTTACGCCTTGGTAATAACCAACGCAAATAACCCAGTAGAAAATCAATATTGAGGCTACGTTCATGTGCTTCGTCAATAATGAGTGTGTCGTATTGATTTAGGTAGCGGTCATTACGAATCTCTGCCAACAAGATTCCATCTGTCATTAGTTTTACATAGCTATTCTCATTAGTATGGTCATGAAAACGTACTTTGTAACCCACCACCGAACCTAGTTCTGTATTCAATTCTTCTGCAATACGCGCAGCAACACTTCTTGCTGCTAAGCGACGTGGCTGTGTATGACCGATTAAGCCATCAACACCTCTGCCCAGCTCCAAACACATTTTTGGTAATTGTGTGGTTTTACCCGAGCCTGTTTCTCCACAAATAATGGTGACTTGGTTTTCTGCGATGGTTTTGATGATTTCATCGCGTCTATCAGCTACAGGAAGGTCAGGATAACTTGGTTTTGGTAGGTTTTTTAGCCGATGTTCACGTGCTTCTACCGAAGACACTATTTTTGCTTTGACTCGTTCAAAGGCTTTATCAAATTGCTCACCTTGAGGCTTTAAACGACTTAGTTTATGAAACTCTCTGCCCAAAATAAACCGTTTTGAACCTCTGCAACGCTTTAATAAATTCGTTAAGTCTTTGTGAGACTGAAATTGGCGCGGTTTTGATGACTCAGACATAGGAAAAGGTTAATAAAGAGGCTTAAATGAAAAGGAGAATAGACTGAGACCTTTGCACGAGTCGGATGACGAGTAAAAATGGTTGAAATTCCACTGCTTTTCGTTGGAAAACTTGCTAATAACTCGTTATTAGCTTCATTTCCCGCCTCAATCAGTGAAATTTCATCCGATTTTTCTTTCGCCACCGACTCGTGCAAAGGTCTCAGACTAAATTAAATACAAATCGGCAAAAAACAAGGGGGGTGGCAAATAAAAACACGCTCAAAATCCGTATTCCTATTTATTTAAGAAGGAATTATGACACAGAAGTGTCTGATTCCGCCTGTTTGCGTAATACTTTTGCCATTTTATGATCACCACAGCCTTGTTCTGATACTTGGTTTCTGCCGCGCTCTTTAGAAACATACAGTGCATTATCAGCAGCGGTTAACAGCATGGCAGGGAAGATTACTTTTTGATCTTCATCAGGCGTATTCCCCGTAAAGTCCCAAGCAGGCTCACAACACGACACGCCAACACTCACCGTTACTACGCCAATATCTGTGCGCGAATGTTCTATTTGTAAGCCTTCTATTTTTCGTCTTAAGCGCTCCGCTAACATGGCTGCATCAGCTTGTTTAGTGACAGGTAAAAGAATCGAAAACTCTTCACCCCCATAGCGCGATGCAAGGTCAGCTGGACGATGCGTTACAGATGCCAAGGTATCGGCAATTTGCTTCAAACAACTATCACCTGCTTGGTGACCATAGGTATCGTTATACTTCTTGAAGAAATCCACATCAATCAATAACATCGAGATGGGCGTCTTTTCACGCATGGCTCTTCGCCATTCTGTTTTAAACTTACGGTCAAAGTGCCTGCGATTGGCAATCTGTGTTAATTGATCCGTATCAGCCAAATCTTGAAGTTTTAACTGCGTTTCTTGTAATTCATAGAGCAGTTGATAAATATAATTAGATGCCAGCATCAGCGTAACTGCCAAAATAATAATCCCGCCTGCGACCAAGCTATGTCCGTCATCCTTACTTAAAAATAACAAAATAGTGATCGGCAACAATGTAACCAAAACCTGAAAATAATACGCGATACGCGATGCTGCTAAGGTTGGGATTGATGCTAGTAAAACACTAAATAAAACCAGCACCATTAAAATTAAATGAGATAAATCCGTAGGGAAAAAGACAATGCCTGCCAATCCCCAAATCGTGCTGATGAATGTTGTAAAAAACACATGCCGATTTGCCCAACTTGTTAATTCTACTTGCGTATATTGGCGCTTTAGCTTGAAATTTTTGCCCATCAGGAAGCGGACAATACTTAGGGTAATGATTAGCCCCAGCCATATGAGTAATGGAATTTGCTGGCTTGCGAAATGAAACCATAAAAAGAACGCTAGAAAACTGGCAAGTAAAATATTACTCCAGAATCCTAGTGTTTTATTTTTGTAGAGATAGGCTATTTGCCCCTGTATTAAACTAGGGAATTCAGTAGAATCTACAGGGGCTGATAACCCTGCGTCACTATTTGATTCATTATTTGCCACTATTCACAATCCGTTAACGAAGTGAAATAACCAATGGGCGATGACCCATTTTTTCTGCAGAACTTTTCCAGCTAGTAATGCTATTTTGATCAACTGGGCCTGCTACCACGCGATACCACATGCGTCCTTTAATTTTCTTTTCTTGTATATAAGCATTGATACCCCGTTTAGTTAAACGCCCTCGCGTAATATCAGCTCGGCTTTTTTTCTTATAAGATGCCACTTGCAGAAGAAAATCTCCTTCTTTTTCAATATTTCGTTGCTGCTGAACTTCTTTTACTGGTGCTATATCAGCTATTGTAGCCTTCTCAACTTTTTGAGCAATAATAGGAGTACTCGTGGTTGCTACTTGAAGACTGGTATCAATAGGCTTTGTTGAACCCACTGGCACATCTATGGTTGGCAAAACAGCATAATAACTAAATTTTGTCTGTCTCGGCTGTCGTTCTGTTTGCTTAACTTGTTTAGTTTGCTTATAAGATACCTGAGTATTTTGAGTACCTGCTGACCCCAGCTTTGCACTCTGTGCTTGCTTTATCTTATTTTGCACAGTACCAACCATGGAAAGCGCAGAGGAATTATTATTTGTAAAATAATACATTCCCAATCCAACCAATAAGCCCAAAATAATTCCTGAAAACATCCAGATAATGCCGCTTCCGCCCACGAAGCCTGTATCTAGTGATTCACTTTGTTTAAAATCCTTATACATTTTATTTCTCTTTGGTAGTTAAGCCACTGTAACTATTTTTTTGTTTTTTCAACATTTTTTTAGAATTATTAGAATGAGAAAGAAATCCCCGCTCCAATATTGCCATTATTTTTCGACACTTACAAGACTCTTCTCACCTGCTTTACTAAAAACATTTGAAGAATTGATTCATCTATAAAAAATCCATAGGATCAATATCGATAACCCAACGAACTCCCCCCGTCTTTCTAGATTGCACTAATAAAGATAATATTCTCTCAATCATCGCGTGCAATAGTCCTCTTTGTTGAGACGAAACTAACAACTGAAAACGATAACGTCCCGCTCTTTTTGCCAACGGTGATGGGATTGGACCTAGAAGTTCAATCCCATCAGCAAGCTCACTTGACTCGGCTCGTAGCTGTGTTAAAAGTTTATTTAAAAAATTACCCCCCGCACTTTCATTATCTGCGCTAACGCGAATAAGTGCTTGTGCCCCGAACGGTGGGTAGTGCCAGAGCTTTCTTTCATTCAAAATATCTTTAGATACTTGTGAATAGCCTTTAGATAATAAACCTATGAGCAGAGGATGATTCGGTTGGGATGTTTGCAAAACTACACGCCCTTTTTGCTCACCTCGCCCTGCTCGCCCCGACACTTGTAAAACCTGTTGCGCCAATCGTTCTTGGGCACGGTAATCTGTACTGAATAATGCTTGATCAACATCCAAAATACCCACCAACGTTAATTTAGGAAAATCATGCCCTTTGGTTAGCATTTGCGTGCCAATCAGTATCAGTGGCTCGCCTTTGTTTACTTGTTGTAGTTTCTTTTCTAACGAGCCTTTTTTTGAGGTGCTATCGCGATCAATGCGAATCACGGGGGTTTCTGGAAAGTGTGAATTTAATACCTGCTCAATTCTTTCTGTACCCTGCCCCTGTGTTGTTAGCTTATTGCTATTACATTCTGGACACGTTGGTTTTACAAGTTCTTCTGTACTGCAATGATGACAAATGACTTTTCGCGCTGATGCGTGATAGGTCATCCCCATTTCACATTGCTGACAAGTCGCATGCCATCCGCAAGCTGGGCACATCAAAACAGGCGCAAAACCACGTCGATTTAAAAAGATCATCACTTGATTATTATTTTGTAGATGCGTTCGAATTTCATTCATCATTAAACTACTGATGCCTGCCTCTAACGGTAAAGCTCTAACATCTTGCACCACCATTTCTGGCAGCTTGCTTGTTCCTGGTCTACTTGCCAAACGTAAATAGTGGTAACGCTTTTGATTGACGTTTTGCAATGATTCTAAAGAGGGTGTTGCGCTTCCAAGCAAAACAGGGATATTAAGTTCATACGCGCGTTTAATGGCCATGTCGCGCCCTTGATACAAAAAACCTTCTTGCTGTTTGAATGATGCATCGTGCTCTTCATCAATCAAAACTGCGCCCAGATTTTTCATCGGCGTAAAAACCGCAGAACGGGTACCAATGATAATATGAACCGTGCCTGATTTTGCCCCCATCCACACGCGTAAACGCTCGCCATCAGCAAGACCTGAATGCAACGTTGCTACGCTGTATTGCGGAAAGTGTTCTTTGAAGCGATAAAGTAACTGAGGCGTTAAACCTATTTCAGGCACTAAGACTAATACTTGTTTATCTGCCTCTAAAATTGATTCGATTGCTCTTAGATAAACTTCCGTTTTCCCACTGCCTGTTATACCGTGTAACAATATAGGTTTTGGTTTGTCAGCTTTGAAATATTCACCAATACCAGCAACACTTTTTTGTTGTTCTTCAGTGAGTGTCATTCTACTTTTTTTAGGAATCACATCCTGATTTTTAGGTAATCTGAAATCAGCATTAACCTCTCTTGCATCCACCAGCTCTTTTTTATTAAGCTGCTTTAGAATATTTCGCCATGTTTTACCAAAGATATCATCCAGTTTTTGTTCACCAATCTCACCTTTTTGTAAAAGCGTCAGCATAGCGCTTTGTTTAGGCGCTCTCTTGAGATCATCTAATGCTAGCGTTTGCCCTAAACGTGTTGTACGCCACAAACGTAGCTTGGGGAGTGACTTACCTTTTCGCAAAGCCACAGGCAAGGCATGAAAAAGCACTTCACCCAATGGGTAAAAGTAATAACTGTTCGCCCACTTGAGCAAGCCCATCATTGCGTCATCAATTAGCGGCGCATCATCCAAAATCTCGATAACATCTTTGAGGTTTTTAAATTCGCTTTCAACATTGTTATCAACAACCAGTGCTGTCACCACCGAATTCCCTAAGGGCACTCTTAAGCGACAGCCTATTGCTGGCAGAGGTACCGACTCACACCGGTAATCTAATAATTTATAGATTGGTCGTTGAATCGCGACACGCACTACATTATTTTGATGGTCATTCACTCGTACAAAACACCGAAAAAAAGAGGGATGGGCTTAAAAAATGTAATACAAGCTCATTAAAAGCAAGATGAAAGAGCTTAAATTAGGCTGAGTATTTATGATAATTCACTATAAATCATTTTAGGAGAATTTAATAACAACGAGCCTACAAAAACCAGCTAACTTA
>CAZSXI010000151.1:0-5764 GCA_964611045.1 uncultured Cocleimonas sp.
TAGTCGTTGCCTTGGTTTTTCCTGCCATATCAAGCACAACACGGAAGTCATTTTTATTGCGTGTCGATTGGCGAAGATTTTTGATGAGTGATTGTGAGTTACGACCTAGCTTTAATTTAGCATTAGGCTTGGTATTTAAGAAATCAATAACGATACGGTCAGGTTTACTGAGCGTCATCACTTTATGCTTGATGGATTTATCGAGTTTGAAAACGAGGCGCTGCTGCCCGTCGCCACTCTTTTTGAGTGAAACAGATTGAATGCTGGCACTGCGCCCATTAGCAAATACTTGCGGAGCGGTGCTTACTGCACCTGCAACTCCCATCGCTTTGCCGAGACTCAGTACGAAGCTTCTGCGCTTCTGACTGATATTTTTCATATTCCCCAATACTTTGGTTGTAACTATTTTAGTTTTATTACTGCAGCTTTGTGAATAATCGGAAGCCCCTCCGTTATTCTGTTGCTTTGTTTTAAGTAATATTAGAGCTCAATAGAAAACTTTTCAAGTAAATTTTACATATATTTCATAAGCCATTGTTTTATATAGGAATGGCACCTTTGTTTATTTCTATTAACCGTGATTCATCTTGATGATGGATTGTTATCTCTAAATCTGCCTCTGGGAGATAACCTTGTGCTTGTTCAGGCCATTCAATTAAGCATAACGTATTACTATTCCAGTAATCGCGCCCGCCAATGTACTCTAGCTCCTCTGGGTCAGCCAATCTATATAAGTCAAAGTGGTAAATACGTCGTTTTTTATGCCCACCCCCCCCTTTAATTGCTGTTTTGTACGCGTTGTGCGGTGTTTCTTCGAGTAAATAAGGCTCTACCAGTGTGTAAGTAGGGCTTTTTACGATGCCTTCGTAGCCTAGATGACGTAATAAACCCCTAACAAGCGTTGTTTTACCTGCTCCAAGATCGCCATTGAGTAAGACGATGCCCCCTTTAGGGAATTGATCAGCAATTTTGCCACCAAACTTCATCATGGCATCACTATTTGGGATAATTATTTGGTTTTTCATGGGGAAGGCAATGTTAAGATTCATTTGATGAAGAAATTAAATCATATCACGCATACAGAGCTGAAACAGTGGGCAGATGAACTCGGTTTTCAAAACCTCGGGGTGAGTGATATTGATTTGGCGGGCGAAGAAAGCTATTTGCAACAATGGTTAGGCAACAAATTTCACGGCGATATGGAGTGGATGCAACGCCACGGCAATAAACGCACTCGACCTGCCGAGCTAGAGCCAGAAACTATCAGTATTATCAGTGTGCGGATGAATTACCGACCGCCACAAACGCATGACCCGATTATGATTTTAAATCATCCTGAGCGCGCTTATATTTCTCGTTATGCACTGGGGCGTGATTATCACAAAATGATGCGCAAGCGACTGCAAAAATTGGCGACAAGGTTGCAAGGGGTTCTACAAGAAAAGAACATAGAGATGCAGTACCGTGTTTTTGTCGACAGCGCACCTGTGATGGAAAAACCGATTGCGGTCAAAGCAGGGCTGGGCTGGATGGGCAAGCACACCAATGTGCTGAGCCAAGATGCAGGGTCATGGTTTTTCTTAGGTGAAATTTATACCAATTTACCGCTAGAGAAAACCAAAGCGGTCGAAGAGCATTGTGGCGATTGCGTGGCCTGTATTGATATATGCCCTACAAAAGCGATCATCAAACCCTATGAGTTAGATGCGCGCCGTTGTATCTCGTATTTAACCATTGAGCATAAAGGCGTGATTGCAGAAGAATTTCGTGAGGCGATTGGCAACCGTATTTATGGCTGTGATGATTGCCAATTGATATGCCCATGGAATAGTTTTGCAACGGATGCGGAGCAAGCAGATTTTGCGATTAGAAATAATTTGGATTCTGCTCAGTTATTAACTTTATTTGCCTGGACTGAAGATGAATTTTTAAAAAAGATGGAGGGCTCACCGATAAGACGTATCGGATTTGAGCGCTGGCAAAGAAATATTGCAATCGCCTTGGGAAATGCACCAACATCCCCCATGATTATTGGCGCACTTGAAGAAAAATATACATTATCCAGCGAAGTTGTAAAAGAACATATTGATTGGGCACTTCAGCGACTAAAATAGTCCATTGAGCAATTTTTGTTCACTTAGGCTAGTATGTGCCCGATTGATAGCGTACCTTCAGGTCTGCAAAAATATCGCTTTAAATAAACGGAAGCAGGGAATGTTTAAAAAATCAATATTATTATTGTTAGCGCTTTTAATGTTTGGCACACAAGCAGGTGCAGAAATTAATACGGCGAATATCTATACAAATGTAGAAAATTCGGTTTATCAAATACGTGTTATTAATAATCAAACACACAAAAAGTCCAGTATTGGTTCTGCATTTGTTGTTCATAAGGACAATATTTTAGCGACAAACTACCACGTTGTTAGTGAATATATTAATGATCCCGATGTTTTTTCATTGGAGTATCTTTCAACAAAGGGAGAAACAGGCCCTTTAGAATTACTTGATTTTGATATTGTGCATGATTTGGCGATTGTTAAAGCAAAAAAGCCGATGGGCACTCCTTTAAAAATATCATTCTTGCCTGAAAAAGGCGCAAGCTTATATTCATTGGGTAACCCGATGGATTTGGGCTTTACTATTATCAAAGGCACCAATAATGGTGTTTTGAGCAAAGCAGAAGATGGCAATATTCTTTTTTCAGGCAGCTTAAATCCTGGGATGAGTGGTGGTCCGACGCTGGATGAAGACGGCAATATTATTGGTATTAATGTGGCAACATCGGGTAACGATATTAGTTTTCTTGTGCCCGCAGAATATCTGGCTATTGTACTTGATCGTTCTCAAGAAAATAACTACAAACCCGTTGATGATCGCTTTGCACATAGTGCGGATCAGATTGTGACGAACTCTAAAAAGCTGGTCAATAAAATGCTCAACAGTCAATGGAGTGGTACACGCATCGGTAAACTTATTGTTCCTGCTGAGCTGGATAAATCATTACGTTGTTGGGATGCGAGTCGTACGCCGAAAAAAGATGATTTATTCCGCACTTTCTTTACCCGTTGTTCTAATGAGGACAATATCTTTATATCCTCACGTTTAAATGTAGGAACAATAAACTATGAATATATGTGGCTCGAAACAGAAAAGCTCAGCCCATTACGTTTTTATCGTCGTTATGAAAAAGTAAATAGCAGTGTTATTGGCAGTCGTGCAGGTAAGCGCGATGTGACTAATTTCTCGTGCCATACTGATTTCACACATGTTGCTTCACAAGAATTTAAAACAACCGTTTGCCGACGTGATTATTTAAAATTTGAAGGCTTGAGTGATATGTTATTTACGACAGTAATGGTCGGAAAAAAAGACACGGGATTTTTGTTTAACCTTGACTTTACAGGCACAGATTCAAAAACAGCCTCAGCTTTATTTACCCGTATGTTGGAGACTTTCAAATGGCAAAAGTAATACTTGAAACCATTCAACGTGGTGTACATCGCTACCATAAAATCGACTCATTCCCAGTGACGGTCGGGCGTGCGTTTGATAATGATATTATTCTGCAAGATGTAACAATTTCACCGCATCATCTAGTCATAACCAATGAACATGATGGTTACCAAATTACTAATCTAGCAGATGAAAATGGAACGAAGGTTAATCGTAAAAAAATTGATAATAGCCCGCAAGAAGTAACGTTACCTGTAAACTTTCAAATCAGTAATTTGAAGGCGAGATTACTTGCTACGGATATGGCTGTTGAAAAAACATACGTGCAAGATTGCAGTGGTTTCTTTTGTGTTTTTTCTAATCCCATTTGGGCATTTGCATTACTGCTTGTCACAATTGGTTTATTCTTTTTAGAGCGTTACTTTGTAACCCCCGTTGCCAAAGAACCGCTTTACTACTTGAGCAATGTACTACCTTCAGTTTGGATTATGCTGGGTATTGCCGTTGTGATTGCCGGTATTAGTCGACTATCTACACATCGCTGGGAAATAATTCCAGCTATTAGTATTGCGTCTTTAATTTTTCTAGTACCACAGATATTTGATTATATAGGACACTTTATTTCATACCTGTTCACGTCAGATACTTTGGGTAGCTGGTTGAAAAATTCGGCACGATTCTTAATTATTCCAGCATTGCTTGCCGCCTTTATTGTAAAGACAATTCATTCAAAATGGTTGCCAGCAATGGGCGTTGCGGTGTTAGTTTATTCACCATTTTTGGCGTATCAAGTGCTAGGCTTGGTGGATGATTTATCACTGGCCTCTGGCTTTTCAAAAGTACCCTCTTACAGCCAAACATTATTGCCAGGCGACAGGCGCTTTAATAAAACTATTTCGCTAGAGCAGTTTGCCCGTGAAGCGGAAAAAGCAACGACAGTACAAGTTGAAAAAATGTTGCAAGAAGCTAAAGAGAAGGAAAAAGAAGAGTCTTAGATAGAACAACCCGATCATTCCAATATCAGTAAATTAAGCCCTCTCTCCCTAGCAGGGAGAGAGTTGGAGAGAGGGTAGAAAGCTTAAAGATAGCAACATTGTTTAAGTTTCTACCCCTCCCTAGCCCTCCCCCTGCTAGGTGGAGGGGACTTTTCTACAAATCTCCCCAAAGTTGCTGACAAGCAGTAAGCCCTGCAATCACCGCAGTTTCTGCCCTAAGAATACGGCTACCAAAACTGATGGGTGATACGCCTTTTTGAAGCATTACTTCTTCCTCATCATTAGTGAATCCTCCTTCTGGACCAATCAAAAGAGAAAGGTTTCCCCGGCTTTTGAGTTCATTTATTTTTGGGTGATTGCCCGGCAGCATTGCGATGCATCTTGCCTCTAAATTTGAATCTAAAAACTTCTCAAAGTCTAATGGCTCTTGTAACTCAGGAATTTTTGTACGACCAGACTGCTCACAAGCCGCAATAATTACCCCTTGCCAATGTTGCATTTTTTTATCAAGCCGATTGGCTTTAATTTTAATGACACTACGTTTGGTGTAAATAGGTTGAATCTTTGAGACACCCAATTCCACTGCTTTTTGTATCGCAAAATCCATTTTATCGGGTTTGATCATTGCTAAAGCTAGTGTCGTTGATAAGTGAGATTCACGGCTTGTTGGGTCAAAGCTTTCAAGTACAACACGAGAATTACGTTTATCTAAATAAACAAGTTTAGCAAGGTATTCGCCACCCTCTCCATTAAATAGGATGAGTGTTTGATCAAGCTTTAAGCGCAAAACTTGTATCGCGTGGCGATGGTTGGTGATTGATAAATCTATATCATCGCCAATTTTCATATCACTGTTTTGATAAAATCGTGAAACTTTCATTTAAGGAATCCGATAGTGGTTTGTGATTGTTAGCTTGTGCCTCAAAACTAATAAGCTTAGCCAATGCATCTATCCAGCCTATTTTAGCGTTAACTAATATTATCATTAACTAATATTTCAGACTATTAACATTCTCTGTTATACTCGGGGGGTACTTCCCAGCAGGGAAATGACTGACCCCGTTAGGGAACATGGCTGTACCCCACAGTCCGACTAAATTTAAGAGGTTGAAAATGGAAACGAAAAAACTCGCGATAATTGCAACGAAAGGCACACTTGATTGGGCATATCCTCCCTTCATTCTAGCATCTACAGCTGCAGCGCTTGGCTACGATGTAGAAGTATTTTGTACCTTTTATGGTTTACAGCTATTAAAGAAAGACGTGAGTGATTTACAGATTAGTCCTCTAGGAAATCCAGGTATGCCAATGAA
>CAZSXI010000152.1:0-5744 GCA_964611045.1 uncultured Cocleimonas sp.
ATTCACGTTGGAATTTATTTGGGTTTAAAGCATTATTGTTATTAGATGTTTTTTGCTTAGATATGATTGTTCCTCTTTATTATTGGTGTGATACTATTTTGGTGTGATATTTTACCGTTTGTTTTCAAGGCTAGATTCAAAGTGACCCTAAATTAATCACGAGCAATATATTAGTTAGCATTAGTTTGCATGTGATGTATTTACAAATATAAGCTATTTGAGCTTAATAGAGCCTTAATAAGATGTTTTCAAAGATATACCTTGGGTTAAGTGCAAGGCTCACGTATTAAAAGTTTTTTTAAAATAAGTGACTTACGCTTGGATTGGCTTGGCTTTATAAGCTATTGACACTTTAAAAATACATGAATTATTAGTGAGTATTGTTAGTGATCAACCCTATATTTTAGAAGTCAAATACTATTTCTTTCATTCGCCAGCGCAATGCTGTTTTGAGTGAGGTGCTAAATGATTTGCACCTGAGCGGTAAAAGCGTTGTGCGCCCTTGTCGATAATGTTTATGCAATAACCTTCATGCACGTGTTTTGAAAAGTATTGGTTTTTATAATCTGCTTGTAAAAACTCTAGCCCGCCAAGATCAGCTGCGGTGCTGTATTGAACATTGTTTTCTGGCTTCGGTATTTGCTGGTCCTAGCATAGAGAAAGGATGAAAGTTTTGTACAAAACTGCGCTTATCGTTGTTTAAAAATTTGGCTGATCAAAAATAAAACCGAAGCAGAAACAACAATCGAAGGCCCTGCGGGTGTATCCCATAAATAAGATGCACCTAAACCAAGTACCACCGCAATCATGCCAAAAATTACAGAAAATACTGCCATAGCCTCGGGTGAACGAGAAAACTGTCGTGCGGTTGCAGCGGGGATAATCAATAGTGATGTGATGAGCAATGCACCAATAATCTTCATTGCAATGGCGACTAAAATGGCAATGAGCAAAGTGTAGACTGCGCTAATCAGTGAAACATTCACGCCTTCTACACGGGCAAGCTCTTCGTGTACGGTGAGTGATAAAAGTGGTTTCCAGATGAAAGTGAGTATGCTTAAAATCACGCCCACACCAATCGCAATTATGCCAAGGTCACTCCAGCTTACCGAGAGTATGTCACCAAATAACCAGCTATCAATATCGACGCGCACACCTTCTACAAAGCTGATTAAAATTAAGCCTAGCGATAATGCACTGTGCGCCATGATGCCAAGTAGGGTGTCGCTACCGAGTTGTTTTTGGCGTTGCGCTAATATCAGTAATATAGCGACGAGTATGGTTGAAACCAAAATACCGATATTGATATTGATGGATAGTAAAAACCCAAGTGCAACGCCTAAAATGGCAGAGTGAGAAAGCGTGTCGCCAAAATATGCCATGCGCCGCCAAATAATAAAAACACCCAAAGGCCCAGCTATTAATACAACCGCAAGCCCAGCCAATAGGGCGCGGAGTAAAAAATCATCCATGCCCTTGTCCTGTGTCGCTGTCTTTATTATTGTGGTCGCCGTGTTTGCAGGTTCCTACAACCACACCGCCGTGTAGATCATGGCAATGATTGTGGTTGTGCGTATAAACTGCCAGCCCTTCTGCGGGTAAGTTGCCAAATAAGCGCTGGTATTCGGGGTGATTACTCACATCGTCTGGCTGACCGCTACAGCATATATGCTGATTTAAGCAAAGCACCTGATCGGTTTTTTGCATCACTAAATGCAGGTCGTGCGAAATCATCAATACGCCAAAACCGTATTGATCTTTTAAATGGGAGATTTTCTCATAAAGCTCGGCTTGACCTAAAACATCAACACCTTGTGCGGGTTCATCTAAGATGAGTAACTCAGGTTTTTTAAGCAAGGCTCTTGCTAATAAAACACGCTGAAACTCACCCCCCGAAAGTGCCTGAATATCCTGATCTGCTAAATGGGCAATATCCACTTCATTCAACACATCATTGATATTGGGCGAGGAATGTTTAGCAAGGGAGATAAAGCGCTTCACCGTTAATGGCATTAAGTCATTTATGCTGATTTTTTGTGGAACATAGCCAATATTTAATTTATTTCTGAGCCAAACAGTGCCACTATCTGGTTTTTGCAGGCCTAATAAAATACGCACGAGGGTGGATTTTCCAGCGCCATTGGGACCAATCACTGTCAATATTTTCCCTGCTTGCAATTCAAGGCTAACATCATGCAAAATCGACTTTTCTCGCAAGTTAAGATTGATATTATCAAGCGAAGCTAAACGATTGTCGGTAGCATTTTTTTGGGTTGATGCGGACATATTGGCAGGTATATAAAATAACTAGGACTAATAATGCGTCGTATTGTACTCTATTTCTTTCTACTGGGAATCTTATCTCTACCCGCTTGTAATCAGGAAAAATCATCTGCGCCAGATGAGTTAACGGTGCTGACGAGTATTAAACCAGTGCAATCAATTGTGCTTGCTATCGCGGGTGATCATATACACAGTCAGCAGCTAATCCCTGATTATGCTTCTCCGCATCATTATGCTTTTAAGCCATCCGATATACGAAAAATAAAAACAGCAGATCTTATTTTTCGTATCGATGAGAATTTTGAAGCTATGCTCAATCCTGCATTGGAAAACCTATCTGATCAATCACACGTCATTGCTCTGGCAGAAAATCCTGATATTCATCTATTGCCAACAGCAGGGAGGCATGCGCACCCTGATGAAAGCAACCATGAAAGTACGAAAGGCCATGATTCAAGACTGCATGAAAATACCGATATGCACGTATTTACCTCACCTGCTAATGCCATTGTGATGGCGAAAGAAATTGCCGCAGCGTTAAGCAAAATAGACCCTAAGAATAAACAGAACTACCAAAATAACTTACAAGCCTTTAGCCAAAACCTTCAACAAGCAAGCGACTCACTGAAAGGGAAATTAGCCGCTGTCAGTCATAAGCCTTATATTGTATTTCATCCTTCATGGCAGTACTTTGGAGAATACTTTGGTTTACAGAATCCTTCGATTATTGACCTTCAAGAAGGCATAACCGCTGGTGGTAAAACATTATTGGCAACACGGGAGAAAATGGTTTCCAATAACATTCAGTGTGTTTTTAGTGATCCAAGTATCAGTAAGGCTCGCGTAAATACTTTGATTGAAGGCTTGAAGGTTAAAACTGTAAAAATTGATGTATTGCAAAGCGATATAGTTTTAGATCAATTTACTTATATTAATTGGCTAAAACAAATGGGAGCTGAGATTTTATCTTGTTTGAATTGACGGTTAGAATTTACATCATTTATGGATTAGAGTTGGCGAGAAAAGGATAGACACGAATCAAACGTTACAAGAAGTGATTATTAACTAATATTAATCATCTGCCGTCATTTTCAAGCGTGTTTTTGGTACCCACCCCCCCCCTTTTTTTGCTGTTTTGTAAGTAGAAGTAGGCACTAAACCCGTACAAATCAGCAAAAAAGGGGGGGGGTGGATTAATAAAATAGTTAAACTAATGGCTACAAACAGCGCAGTTAACAGAAATCTAAGTAACTTAATCAGCAGATGCTTGACTTCACCCTAGTGGCTGGTTAATTATTAATCAAAGAGACACCCCCCCCCCCAATACAGCAGAAACTGTACTAAAAAATCATACGAGAATACCCCTCATGTTACTTCCTACTAATGATCTTGAAAAAGCCTTGCATAAAGCGGCTGCTGATAACACGCAAGCGCCTGCCTTTTATGAAGAATTAATGGATGCCAAAATATTTATCCTAGGTAAACCTGAAGAGGAAAACACGGGAAAGTTCACGCTAGAGGAAGAACAAGCGATCATTATTCAGCACTGGGAACGTGAAGAAGATAAAAGCCCCGTAGTGCCATTTTTCACATCACTACAAATGCTACAACAAGCGATAGATACGGATGAGCCTTATTTGGAATTACCAACATCGGCACTGTTTCAGTTAACTATGGGTGCGCCATTAGTGTTAAATCCTAATTCAGAATTTGGTATGGAGTTTGAGCCAGATGATGTTGCGGTATTGCTTGATACAGATTTAATGGTGAACAGTGAGCATCTGCTGGATGAAGATACCGAAGTATTACTAGGAATTGCAGATGATGTGCCAGAAGCATTTATTTCTGATCTTTCCACTTTTTTCGCAAAACATGCGGAAGTTGATGCAGCCTACCTCGGTACTATCCAAATCCCAGCAGAAGATGATAAAGAGCATTTAATGGTTGGGCTTCAAGGCAAAGGTAGCTTTGATAAAATTATTGAAACGGCCATTCAGAAAATATCAATTTTAGATGAGCATGATATGCCGTATGAGACGGTTGATTTTTATGTGATCGATCATGACGACCCTGATATTAGCGAGTTTATGGTTGAGAATATTACGCCGTTCTACTTAAAAGGGTCTCGAACAGTGCACTGATGAGCGCTTGCTTTACAGTCGATCAAATTTATACGCAGACACAAATAAAAACGCCCTGAAATATTCAGGGCGTTTTTATTTGTGTAAACAGCAGAAAAAGCGACTAATAATTCGTTGCTTTGCCTTCAACAACTTGTCCTGCTCGTTGTAGATCTTTGCCAACACCTGCGATAGTTCCGCAAGCGCTTAGCGACAATAATGTGATCCCCAAAACCATAATGTGTGCGATTAATTTTTTCATTGTTATCTCCCTTGTTAGCCCTTTAATAAACTGTTGCCTCATTGTATGAGTCGTTATTACTAGATTTGTTCCCCATTTTGCAATGTTGTTTGAATAGAATCAAGTTTATTGGCTTCTTGTCAGTGTGGGTGAACTGCAGGAGGCAAGAAGACGATTAAATAAGTGCTGGAAAGATATGTGTCAGGTCATGTCCTGACAGGAACGACATTCTAGTGTCAGTTACTGACACGAAAGATTAAAGAAGGGGTATTTAACAGGGCTCGAGAACTAAGAGTATTTATTATAAATCAATAACTTAGGGTTGAAAATATAAAGTTGGCATCCCAGTTGCATTACTACAAGTACAACATGGAACATAAGATAATAAGTTCAAACAAAATAACAAAAGATTCAAATGGAATTTTTTTAGTTTTTTAGCAAGCCCCTGAGGCGAAGAGTAGTTTAGTTAATCAATAAAAATAAAATAACTACCAGTCTCAACCCGTGTCTCTTTGCTCTCCCCGGTGAAGAGACACATTTAATTTATAAACTGTTGGAAATTGCAGAATTGCAAATTCAATCGTTTTAAGTGTGATTTCTTACAAATTAAGAAATGCACGAACCTAGCAAGACTCTGAGATGATGAGTGGTTTAGTTAATCAATAAAAATAAAATAACGACCAATCTCAGTCGTATCTCTTCGCCTTCCCCGTGAAGAGATACACTTTAATTTAGTGAGCTTCCCATTCAGGTTTTTTCCTGAGTGGTGAACTCAATTATGTCGCTGTTGTTTAGCGACTAAACAATTAGCGCTTCTTGCTTTCCCCAGCAAGAGGCGCTTTTTGTTTTAGGCATATAAAATAAGACGTGTTTAGTTAATCTAGCAAGATTTCCTGAGGTGTTGAAGAGTCTGTGTCTTATTTTTATAAATGTAATTCTTTACTGTCTAGAACGGTTAAAAGCTCTAAAGCTGTTAAAAATAATAATGGCTCTTGGTGTATTTTCCTACCCTCAATACACAGGCGGTCATGTTTGGGCGATTAAGTTAATCGCCCATAAAATCCGTTATAAACGTGATAAATCAGCAATATTAAGGAACA
>CAZSXI010000153.1:0-5721 GCA_964611045.1 uncultured Cocleimonas sp.
TTTGATATTTGGCTGAAGCAACGCGACCCACAAAGCGCTATTCGTGATTTTGAAGCACTAGATGAATTGGCGAATAAATCAGGCATGGTTTTGCAAAGTGATCACGCCCTACCCGCGAATAACCGAATTCTTGTTTGGGTAAAACAGTAAAATATGAATCGGTTTTCTAATCGATTAGTACGCGATTTAGCATGGGTGATTGCTAGTCCACCCCTTGTTTCGGGTAATTTTAATAATACACATTGGTGGAGTCATTCAGATTGTTTGGCAGAATTTGAAGATTGCCTCCCTGCGCTTATCGCACTTGATAAAAACCCTTCTCCACTCATTGATCATTTAGACAAACTGAAAACCAAGCGTCTGGGGTTACGTTTTGAAAGTTTTATTGCTTATTGGATAAGCATCAGCCCAAACTACGAATTGATTGCGCAAAACATACAAATCATCGAAGCGTTAAAAAAAGGCAGCCATACACACGGTGAGCTGGATTTTATTATTAAAGATTTGCGTACCGACAAAGTTATCCATTTAGAAGTTGCTGTGAAGTTTTATCTAGGTACTGCTCCTTTTGACGATCCATTCCGATGGTTTGGTACAAATATCAACGACCAACTTGGAAAGAAAGTAGAACACCTTAAACAGCATCAAACGCAGTTGAGTGAACCTTTTTCTAACTATCTTGAAGAGCGTGGTCATATTATTGAGACTAAGCAGTGGATTCTCAAAGGGCGACTCTTCTATCCACAAGGAAATGATACAGCCCCGAAGGGTTCGACAGAAAATCATCTGCGAGGTCGCTGGGTGCAATCACCTACTACGATAGAAAATGGGCTACTTTACCCTTTAGATAAAAGTGAGTGGTTATCAGAATTACACGAAGAAGACTTACAGAAAAAGAGATTAGAAACTCAACACCCTAACAATGAAAAAGCCCTGTGTTATACGCAGGTAACACAGGGCTTTAAAGAAATTGATCGAGTATTTTATTTGCCTGATGAGTTCAGGTTTCCTGATGGCTAATGCAACTAGCTTTTTAGCACCTTCAAAACATCTTCTAACTCAGTAATTACCTGACGAGATAACTGATTAACCTGAGTGCTATCATCTTCGGCTTCTTCACCCGATAATTTCTGGCGCGCACCATTAATCGTGTAACCTTGTTCATGCAATAAGCTACGAATTTGACGAATCAAAAGTACGTCTTGGCGCTGATAATAACGGCGATTACCACGACGTTTCATTGGTTTTAGATTAGGGAATTCTTGCTCCCAGTAACGTAATACATGTGCTTTAACGCCACAAAGATCGCTGACCTCACCAATGGTAAAATAACGTTTCCCTGGTATTGCTGGCAACTCTTTGTTGTTAGACATTTCCAGCATATTTTTCTACCCTTTGTTTAAGTTTCTGACCTGGACGAAATGTTACCACACGACGTGCGCTAACAGGAATTGCCTCGCCTGACTTAGGATTACGACCCGGACGTTGAGATTTATCGCGTAAAACAAAATTACCAAAGCCTGATAATTTAATATTTTGACCTTGATCCAAAGCGGATTTTATTTCTTCAAAGAATAATTCAACTAACTCCTTGGCTTCACGTTTATTTAAACCGAGCTCGTCGAATAAATGTTCGACCATACCTGCTTTGGTTAATGTCATTCTTTTTCTCTCCTTTGGGCGCGGATACTGTAAGGGTTACGAATTTATTGCTTCGTTCAAGTTTAGAACAAAAACGTCTAATAAGGTTTCACACTTCTGCACTCCCTATGCATTAGCGTTAAAAATAAATAACCTGCTATCGTAAAACAGCTCCTGTCTCTTCTTTTAAAGTGGCTATAATATTATCTATATGAACACTTATCTCTTCCTCTTCTAGGGTGCGCGAAAAGTCCTGAAAAATCAAGCCTAAAGCGAGACTTTTTTGATCAGCTTCTACGTGTTTACCTTCATAAACATCAAATACAAAGTTTGATTGTAATGCATCAATATTTAACTTTTTCAATGACTTAGTGATTTTTGCATAGCTAACGCTCTTATCAACGAGTAATGCAAGATCACGACGAATCGATGGGTAAGGCGATAACTTCGCATAAGCAGGCAATTTTTTATTCATCATCAAAGCGAGATCCACTTCAAATACAAAGACTTGCTGATCTAAGCCCAATTTCTTTTCATGTGCAGGGTGCAGTGCACCAAATACACCAACAACTTCATTTTTGCACATTATTGTTGCTGACTGCCCAGGATGAAGTGCATCGTTATCTGCCACAACAAATTCAAAAGTTTGTCCTGTCGCTTCCGCAAGCAAGGCTTCAACATCGCCTTTTATATCGTAAAAATCGACATCACGATTATCATTATTCCAATGCTCTGCATATAACGGACCCGTGATTACACCTGCCATTTTTTTGCGTTGTACTAACTGCCCATCAATCTTTAAGAAGCTAAGACCCGTTTCAAATAAACGTACACGAGGCTGTTGGCGCTTTACATTTTTATCCAATGCAGGAATTAAACCCGACCAAAGCGAGCTACGCATGATGGACAATTCTTCTGAAATAGGATTCGATAATCTGATTTGTTCTTGATCAGGGCTTAATAACGCTTCTAATTCAGGCGATACAAAACTATAAGTAATTGCCTCGTTGTAACCACGTGAAATCAGCAAGTTACGCAAACTATCTTCCGTAACATTTGTTTCTTCTTTTAGGGTGATAAAAGGTTCCATCGGACGTAAACGCGCAGGAATATTATCGTAACCAAAAATACGTGCTACTTCTTCAATTAAGTCTTCTTGCGTTGCTACATCAAATCTAAAAATAGGAGCAGTGACTTTCCAGCCATCATTTGTACTTTCAACAGTAAAGCCCAAACGGTTTAGAATATCTTCTACTCGGGCATCATCAATCTCTAACCCCAAATGACGCTTAATACGGCTACGTTCAAAGTTAATCACCTTAGGGGTCAACAGGTCATCATTTGCAATAACATCCGTCACCGCACCAGCTTGCCCACCACAAATCTCTAAAATGAGCTGTGTGGCACGCTCAATCGCTTTAACTTGCAAGTCTGGAGATACACCACGCTCAAAGCGATGCGATGAATCTGTATGCAAACCGTAAGTACGCGCCTTGCCCATGATTTTATTGGGAACAAAGAATGCGCTTTCAAGATAAATATTAGTGGTTGAATCACTAACTGCGGAATCTTCTCCACCCATAATACCTGCAAGTGCGAGTGCTTTATCAGTATCTGCAATGACCATCGTATCTGCGTGTAACATCGTTTCTTTGCCATCTAGCAGGGTAAGTTTTTCACCTTCAACCGCATTTCGCACATTAATGCCACCGCTAAGCTTATCAAAATCAAAACCATGCATTGGCTGACCAAGTTCTAACATCACATAGTTTGTCACATCAACCACAGGACCAAGGCTACGAATATCAGAGCGACCTAGCTTTTCAATCATCCACTTTGGTGTTTCTGCCTGCGTATTCACATCACGAATGATTCGCCCTACATAGCGCTGACATAAATCACTAGCCGTAATTTCCACAGGAAACGTATCATCAATGCTTGGCTCTACCGTAATAAACTCTGGGGTTGTTAATGGCGCTTGCATGATTACACCTAACTCGCGCGCAACACCTGCTACCGATAATAAATCTGCGCGGTTTGGGGTCGAATCAAGATCAAGCACCACATCATCAAGATCAATCGCATCTCTTAAATCTGCGCCTAATTTTGCATCATTTGGAATTGCGAGAAGACCTTCGCCCTCATTACTCATGCCCAATGTTTCTGCACCACAGAACATTCCTTGAGAAAGCACACCACGTAGTTTGCTCTTTTTGATTTTGAAGATTTTTCCATCTGACTCTGGCAGTTGTGCGCCAATCATTGCGACAGGTACTTTTTGATCAACGTCTACCGTTGCATTGGTAACAATTTGTATGAGTTCATCTCCAGCCACATCAACCTGACATACACGTAATCTGTCTGCATCTGGATGAGCTTCGATAGATTTAATCTGCCCAACAACCACATTGGTAAATGCAGATGCGATTGGATCAGCTCCGTCGAGCTCGGTGCCAGACATGATTAATTGATGTTCGATTTCTGCAGTTGTAGCATCTAGATCAACCCATTCACGCAACCATTTTTCACTTACTTTCATAGTGTTATCTCTAGTTTGTGCTTCTTACAAGCATTTAGGTGAGCATGTGTCTGAAATTTTTCTGGGTGCATTGCTGGACTGAAAGGCATAGCAATAGCTATATCTTGAGGGAAACGATGTGCTCAGGAATATTTCAGGCGCATGACCGCCTAAATAGTGGAAAGAATTGCAAACTGTTAAATTATTAATCATAGTAATCTTTAATATATTCTCTAGCAGAAAGATCAACTAACGGCTTGTGAGAAGTACAAACTCTTTTACGCAAACTGCTTTAAGAAACGAACATCGTTATCGAATAACTTTCGTAGATCATCAATACCATAACGAAGCATTGCCAAGCGATCTATACCAAAGCCAAATGCGAAGCCTGTGTAAACATCAGGATCAATCCCAACATGACGGAAAACTTCTGGATTTACCATGCCGCAACCCATCACTTCAATCCAACCTGTATGACCACAGACTTTACAGCCATCGCCATCACACAAAACACATTGAATATCCGTTTCTGCCGAAGGCTCTGTGAATGGAAAATAATGTGGTCGGAAACGTGTTTTGAAATTATCATCTTCAAAAAAGGCTTTGAAGAAAGCATCGAGGATTCCTTTTAAATCTGCAAAGGTAACATCCTTATCAACCATCAAACCTTCCACTTGATGGAACATCGGGCTGTGCGTTACATCAGAATCACAACGATAAACTCGACCCGGTGCGATGATACGCAAAGGCGGTTCTTTATTTTCCATGGTGCGAATCTGCACAGGTGATGTGTGCGTACGTAATAAAGTACCATCATCAAAATAAAAGGTATCGTGAGAAGCACGTGATGGATGATGCTCAGGAATATTCAGTGCAGTAAAGTTGTGATAGTCATCTTCAATTTCAGGACCTTCTTCAACCGCAAAGCCTAATTGCATGAAGATTTCTTCGATGCGTTTTGCGGTGCGCGTTACAGGGTGTAGATTTCCTGTATCCATTCTGCGACCGGGCAAGGTGATGTCTAAACGCTCGTTTTGTAAACGTTCGTTTAAGGCATTCGCTTCTAGGGTCAACTTTCGCTCATCAATAGAGACAGATAAGGCTTGCTTGGCTTTATTGATCTCTTGCCCTGCTCCACGACGTTCTTCGGCAGGTAATTTACCTAACTGTTTCAGTTGCCCCGTGATTAAACCTTTTTTACCGAGATAATGGACACGCACTTCGTCTAAAGCTACTAGCGTGCTTGCATCCTTTAACTGGGCTTGCGCCTCACCCATGAGTTGTGTCAGTTGATCCACAAAATTTCTCCAATAAAAAAGCGAGGGAAGACAAATGCCTTTCCTCGCTTTATTTTTACATTTATACGCCTAATCTAACTTAGACCGCAGTAAATTACGACAGAGCAGCTTTTGCCTTCTCAGCTAACTGTCCAAATGCGTCGATGTCGTGTACTGCTAGATCAGCTAGCATTTTACGATCAACTTCGATTTCTGCTTTATTCAAGCCATCCATGAAACGACTGTATGACATATCAAACATGCGTGCTGCTGCGTTGATACGTA
>CAZSXI010000154.1:0-5676 GCA_964611045.1 uncultured Cocleimonas sp.
AAAGTTGGGCTGGTTTAAGCTTTAGTCAAGCTTAGAGTTTTGCAAGAAGCTCTACTAATAGTAGTTTTACAAACGACTTAACAAAGAGTTCTTAAATAAAACTTTACCCACGTGACGCGCACCATACTTGGTTAAGTGTCCGCCATCAAAAGAGATTAATGCTAAATCTTTCGTGAAGATAGGGCATGACTGCGTAGAACCACATACCAAATTTTGTGTATCAATAAACACTGACTTATCTAATGAATTCCTCATTATTTCATTGATCTTATTTTGCTTTCTGTCGGGTTTGGTTTTTATTGAGAGAAGTTTTTCTTCCGGCAAACGCAGATAGTTTCTAATCGAAATTTTGCCAAAACTTTTTCTACCCACAATAAATATTTTTTGCTTTGGCTTGAGTGCCATATTTTTAATCGTTTGAGGTAATTCCTTTGCCGCCCATTCTTTCCAGTTAGCCGCAAGAATAACCACATCAGCCTCTGCTATTTGTTCTTTGGCCAACGTTAGGGTATCTGATTTCGCACAAAAGACACGGTCTTTTCCCGCGATTTGACGTGCGTTACTATCCCCTTTAAATATTTGGCAACGACCTGAAATATAGCGCGTACTGATTTCATAATTAGGTAAGAAATTATTTTCTAGTATGCCGTTTAAAAAATCCTGTGCATGGCTATCACCAATCAATAGTAAATTTTTTTTATCAGCTTTTTCAAATGGTTTTTTCATCTTGTTAAGAAAACGCTCTCTCACAAATAAACCACTTTTTTTAGTATCTGCAGCGTCTAATAAGTGTTGTTGCACTTGACTAGCCGAAACGGCAAACGTATTGTTTGTGAATAGTGCTGTTATTAATACCAATGCAGTAAATTGTTTGAACTTATTTTGGTTTTTCATTTCTAACCCCTCTAATTTAGAGTTTTATTTACCGATGTATTATCTAATTTAGTTCGTAAAATCGGTTATTTAATGATTGGTTTGATAAATATTAATATAGTTCCCTAGCTAGGATAGATATTACTTTGCCAATAACTCCACGGGTGTAATGAAACCTTCCGGCTTAAGTGTCAATACCGAGCAGTTAATTTGACTGAGCACCTCCTCGGCAGTGTTGCCGATAATAAAACCGGGAATACCTGTACGACAAACCGTTCCCATAACCAGAAGGTCAATACTTTTAGTTGCCACTAGCTCTGGTATCGAATCACTGGGTTCACCTTCAATCAAGTGTAATTGAGGTTTCAAATTTATCATTTCAACTTGATCTAAAAGGACACTTTTGCATTAAGTGCATAAAAGTAGCACCGAACAAGTTTTCTTTAAAGCTACTTCTCCCTTCATCAGTAATAATAACTAAATCGTGTTTAGCGCGTATTACTTGGCGAATAATTTCCAGAAAAAGGGGGTCTATGAGAACCTTTGTGCTTACCTTGGCACCTTGTTGCTGAGCATCTCCTCAGGGTGCATGGTAATAATTGCCATACGTAAATCAGCAGGAAATTATTCTATTACCGTTATTACTGTCAGTTGTGCATCATTTTGTTTGGTCAATGACGCAGCCTGACCGATAACGGTTTGTTGTGGATTATCGACATCCTTTACTAGCAAAAGAATATTTTTAAACCGTTTCATATTTCCTCCGTATTGCTTTTTTAATCAGTTGAAAATGTAACTTTACGTTACTGTTCCAAGCCACACTGCATATTACTGGGTACGGCAATATCAATACGCTTAGGTGGCGCAAGATCGAGTCCATCCATAATGGCGACAAAATCAGCTTCTGATCGATTATTACCTAAGCGTGAATTAAAGGCTTTTTCCCGCGCAATCGTAGATGAGGTAAGTCCTAAATAATCATGCCCTGGGTACATAATGGTTTCATCACCCAATGCGAATAGTTTTTCGGTAATGGAATGATACAATTTATTAGCATCACCTGATTGAAAGTCAGTACGACCGCAACCGTCAATTAACAAAGCATCACCTGTGAAAACGGCACCATCTATATGAAAACTCACACAGGTGTCTGTATGACCTGGGGTGTGCATCACATAAATTTTCTCATCACCAAGCTCTAGCATATCGTTATCCGATAGCAATCTATCGGCACATTTAAGCCCGCTACTCTCATGTACCATCACTTCGTTGCCAAATTCTTTTCTCAACATACCCGAACCTGTCACGTGATCTGCATGTACATGGGTTTCAAGTGTATATTTTAAATCAAGTCCTAACTGTTTTATCAGCTTGGTATCACGCTCGACTTGCTCTAAAACAGAATCAATAAGTGCCGCTTGTTTGGTTTTTTCATCCCACAAGAGATAAGTGTATGTACCTGTCGGGGCATCAAATAATTGTTCAAGTTTCATGGTTTTACTCCTGTCTAATGTTAAGGGTGTAGAGGATGATTCATTCAAAGGTTCTTCTGTAAAGTTGTGGCACTGTTGATAATACTCAACGCCACCAATATTATGCACATCGGTAAAACCTAAGCCTTCTAGTATTTTTACTGCTTCGTCAGCGCGACCGCCCATAAAACAATAAATGAGTATTGCGTCATTCTTATCTAGCTGACCTAACGCAATTTCAGGTAGAACATCTAAAGGAATATTTTTTGCATTGGGGAGACTTCCATCATTAAATTCTTCCACTGAACGCACATCCAGGAGTGTCATATTTGTTTGAATAGCTTGATCAACCTGTCTACAGCTTAATTGGTTCATTGTGTAACCTCGTTTTAAAATTATGTTTCGATGAGGTTATTCTACCTATTCCACATTAAATAAAAACACGAATATTCTTCGTTTCAGTTCGTATAATCCGAACTATTATTTTTAATCGCATATAAAAAATCAATACAAAAAATTAAGTACCGTCAGCATCACCACAAGAAACAGAACAGTCATTACACCACCTGCACCCAAAAAATCTTTCACCCGATAACCACCTGGTCCCATAATGAGTGCGTTGACTTGATGTGTAGGAATCAAAAAGGCATTGGATGTCGCAAGTGCTACGGTTAGTGCAAAAATACGCGGATCATTCCCTGTTGATATTGCAATACTGATTGCCAATGGTACTAAAAGAACCGTCGCGCCAACATTGGACATCACTAAAGAAAATGCTGTCGCTAATACTGCAATTGCTGTTTGTAGCGCCCAGCCAGGCACGTCACCGATTAGATTTAATGTTTGATGGGCAATCCATGCTGCTGTGCCACTGTCTTGAACTGCCACACCCAGTGGTAATAACCCTGCTAGTAAAAAAATGGTTTTCCAGCTAATCGCTCGATAAGCTTCATCCATAGAAATTACCCCCGTAATAATCATACCCACCGCGCCTACTAATAACGACAGTGATAGTTGGAGCTTAGAAAATAAAACCAACCCCATTGCAATCGCAAAAAATGTTAAGGCAGGCATGATTTTATGTATGCGTAAGTTTTGTTTTGGATAACCGCTGGTGACAACAACGACATCAGGATCTTTTTCAAGTGTGGGTAAAGCGGACCAGCGAGAGTAACTGACCAAGGTATCACCCGCTTGGAGTGGTATATCACGCAAACCCTGTTGAAACGTTTCAGCGCCCCGATGTATTGCCAGCACAGATAAGTCGTAAGAACGCCGTAAAGAAATTTCGCTGGGTGTTTTACCAATCAATGAAGAATCGGCAGGGATAACCAGTTCTGAAATACCGGCCATATCTTTTGACAATACTGATTTAAAGGTGCGTAATTTTTTACGAATTACCAATCCCGCTTTATTTGCAAAGTCTTTAATGGCTTCATCCGTACCCATCACCGCCAACGTCATTTCAGATTTAAGTACACGGTCGGGGTTTGGTGAGATACGCAACTTTGCACGGCGTTGTGTTGCTATTATCCGTACATTACAGCTACGCTCGATGTGATCTACACGTTTACTAATGAGTGGGCAGTTTTCTTCAGTGATCAATTCACGAATCACATAATCAAGCTTGTAAACACGCGAAAAATAAGACGCAACACTTTCTGGCTTCTCACCATGGGTAATTGTATTAGGTAAAAAGAATCGCCCTACTAGTGCAAAAAAAGCGATGCCTGTCACCAACAACGCCAAGCCAACAGGGGTCGCATCAAACAAGTCAAAGGGTTCGAGACCAGCAGGTAATAAATCGTTGAGCATAATCAGTGGGCTTGAGCCGACCAAAGTGACCGTACCCCCTAAAATAGCTGCAAACCCCATTGGCATCAACACGCGCGAAACAGGAATCTGGGCACTTGTCGCTACACGCGAAACCACAGGTACGAACAACGCTGCCGCCCCGACATTTTGCATGATTCCTGATAATAAACCGACACTTGCTGATACGGTTGCGGTAATACGTTTCTCGGTGCGACCACCTACGCGTAAAATAAAGGCTGCAACGGTATGCATAACACCTGTTCGGTCGAGACCTGCGCCAATAATCATCACGGCAATAATGGAAATTACCGCGTTACTTGAAAAGCCCGAAAAGAGTGTGGCTGGATTAGAGAGTGACTCAAGCCCTGGAACTAAAGCGGTGAGTCCTAATAAAACCAAAATACCCAGCGCTACTACATCCACTCTAACGACTTCAAATATAAATAAAACTACCGTTAAAGTCAGAATGACTAAAACAGCAATAATCTCTAGGTTCAAAGCTACTTCATTCATATTATTAAAACTCATTGAAAATTAATAGCATCGTATACTATAAAGTAAAGATACTAACAACGCAGGAAAAGGTAAGCATAAGAAAATCCCATAAATACAGATCGGTTTATACGATGAATTACGCTGAACCAATAGAATTTTACGTACTCTATATGCTCATAAATTATTAATGTGAGAAAGTGTGAAGTTTTGAAATATAGAAAAGAAATAGATGGCTTGCGAAGTATTGCTGTAATCCCCGTGATTTTATTTCATGGCGGTTTTGAGTGGCTGAGTGGAGGTTATATTGGTGTTGATGTATTTTTTGTGATTAGTGGTTTTCTAATTACCTCTATTATTCTCAAAGAACTCGATGCTGGCACATTTACGATTACAAACTTCTACGAGAGACGCGCACGCAGAATTTTGCCTGCATTGTTCTTTGTTTTATTAGTAACGCTTCCCTTCGCTTGGTTCTGGTTATTACCCTATGAACTAAAAGACTTTGGTAAGAGTATTATTGCCGTCAATTTATTTTCTTCTAATATCTTGTTTTGGTTGGAGAGCAATTACTTCGCTGCTGCGGCAGAGTCTATACCACTCCTACATACATGGACATTGGCGGTAGAAGAACAATTTTATATTATTTTCCCCGTATTCATGATGCTATTTTGGGGCTTAGGAAAGCGCGGATTAGCTATAGCTGTCGCCATCATTGCGCTATTGAGTTTAGGATTGTCGGAATGGGGCTGGAGAGAGTTCCCCGAGGCTAACTTCTATCTATTGCCCGCCAGAGCATGGGAGTTAATGATTGGCTCATTGGTAGCTTTTTATCTTCAGAGTAAAAGCCAGCCAAAGGGTATTATTAATCATTGGGCAAGCTTTTTAGGTTTAGCACTGATTATTATACCTATGTTCTTGTTTGACAAAGGCACTCCTTTTCCTAGCATGTATGCCTTAGCACCCACGGTCGGCACCGCTTTAATTATTCTTTATACAACACCCGATACTCTTGTGTACCGTT
>CAZSXI010000155.1:0-5660 GCA_964611045.1 uncultured Cocleimonas sp.
TGGCGAGCTAGATCAGAAGATTTCTTAATTTCTGATTTAAGTTAGACCAATAAAAGGGATGCTGTTTAGCATCCCTTTTTTGTCCTTGTGATTTACTTAATATTCTGCCAAACACGGTAGCCAGAACCATCCCTAATAATCATATTAACCCGAAGACCATTCTCCACAGCAAACTGTTTTCCTTCAACTTCACCTAATACCATCAAAGCAGTTGCATAAGCATCTGCCATCATTGTAGATTCGTGTAACACCGTCACAGATGCTAATTTATGCGTGATAGGCTTTCCTGTTATTGGGTTAATAATGTGAGAGTAACGTATACCTTCTTTCATAAAATAAGTTCGATAATCTCCCGAAGTGGCTAATGCAGCATTGCTTAAATACAGAGGTGTTTTTGCCTTTGATTTGCTAAGGTTGGGAGATTCAATGCCTATGCGCCAGGGCTTTCCATATTCATTTTTGCCTTGTAGATAAATTTCCCCCCCAATTTCTACCAAAAAATCAGTATATTGTTTTTGTTTTAAATAGGCTGAAATCTTATCTACAGAAAAGCCTTTAGCGATAGCAGAAAGGTCAATACGAAGTTCATTGTTGAGCTTACGCAATGCTGGAGGTGACTGCCTTATCTCTAATAATTGATAGCCTGTATTTTTTAATGTGAGGGCAACCTGAGTAGTAGCTGGCGTTGATAACTGTGTTTTAGCGCCAAAGCCCCATAGATCAATTAATGGCGCAATAGTTACATCAAATGCCCCATTTGACTGTTTGCTAACACGCTGAGCGCTAGAAACCACATGCATAAAATCATTGGAAATAGAAAACCAGTTTTGTTGCTTATGATGATTGAACAGTGATATTTCAGAAGTCGGGATATACGTAGACATTTGTTGATTGATATCCAGCAAAAGATTATCGACGTGGTTTTTTAATTTATCAGTGTAGATGTGCTGATTATTTGGCAATACTAAAGTGATATGGTATTGAGTCCCCATAGTGGAACCCTGAAATTTGATGGTGGGTTTTTTATCCGTATCAGAGCACCCAGTAAAGAGAAGTAGTATGGAAAATATTAAAGTACGAGACATGCAGAATTTATGATTAAAACTGTAGTGGAGGGAGAGCGATTTCCTGTGAGCCACGTTTGACTGTAATAGACAAATCGCTGGCTTGAGAGAGTTCGCCGAGTACCATCGCACCTTTACTAGCATCATCCAATAGAATGCCATTCACTTCTATAATAATATCATTAGGCCGAAAACCTAATTGACGAAAAAGTTTGCGCTTTCTGCCTGGTTGCACACGAAAGCCCAAAAATTTACCATTAACAATTGCAGGTGAAGGTGATGCAATTTCTAATAATTTTTGTGGGCTGCTTAAAGCTTCTTGTCGAATTACACTTAAATCAACATTAGCAGCAGCGTTATTCCATTTGCTTGAATTGGGATTTCTATCATTGACCCCAGGAAGATTAGGTGAGTTGGAAGCGGTTGATTTTTGTCTTTTTGTGGACTTTGCACCTTTAGCAGGCAATAACAACTCTTCGCTTTTACCACGATTATCAAGAACAACCTTATCAGCAAATATTTCGCTAACCGTTACACCATCTTGTAAGGAATCACCTTTCTCATAGACTTTTTGTGGGCCGCTAGAGGATGATATAAGGGCATAACCACCTTTAGAGCTTTTGTAAGCAACGATACCATGTAGTTTTAGATTTAATTTTGTGGGGGCAGATTTGGGTGTCTCTGTTGTTTTTGGTGCTTCTATAACAGGTGTTTTTTTAACTTCAACTACACCAAATAAATGCTGATTGGCGATAAGTTTGCCGTAATTTATTTTTTCTTTTGATTGGATGGTTATGTTTTCAACGGTTTGAATTTGTCCAGTCGATTGTTGTTTGGGTGTGATAATTAGCCACATGAGTTTTGCAGCAATAATACCCAACGCAACAACCAGCATTAAACTAACAAAGTTGGGTAATTTGGATTTTGTTTGGATTGTTGCACTCATGACTTGCCCCTTAATAAAAGTGTTGCCACCTCTTGATATTTTTCTGCACTTTTGGTTAAAACATCTTCTGGCAAATGCGGTCCCGGTGCTGTTTTGTCCCAATCAAGCGTTTCTAAATAATCACGGATAAATTGTTTATCAAATGAAGGGGGGCTGATGCCAGCTTGGTATTGGTCTGCGGGCCAAAAACGAGAAGAATCTGGTGAAAGAATTTCATCAATCAATACCAGCTTTCCTGATTCATCCAATCCAAATTCAAACTTTGTATCTGCAATAATAATGCCTTTACTCAAGGCGAATTCAGCCGCTTCGGTATAAAGCTCCAAACTAATCCGACGAACTTCTTCTGCTAAAAACCCACCTATAAGGGCATGCATTTTTTTAAAGCTGATATTTTCATCGTGTCCGCCTACATTGGCTTTTGTCGATGGAGTGAAGAGAACCTCTGGTAGTTTCTCAGCTTGTTGTAAACCTATCGGAAGATCAATTCCGCAGACTTGCCCAGTCGCTTGATAATCCTTCCAGCCAGAACCAATGATATAACCACGCACAATCGCTTCAACAGGAAGTGGCTTTAGCTTTTTAACGATGACACTGCGTCCTTCAAGCATTACGCGTTCATCTTTACTTATTTTTAGATCACTAAGTGTCAAATCACTGAAATGATTGGGGACGATGTGGGAAAGCTTATCAAACCAGAAGTTAGAAACTTGGGTCAATACCACGCCTTTATTAGGTACAGGGTCTGGCAAGACAACATCAAAGGCAGAAAGGCGATCGGTGGTGACGATAAGCATGTGCTGGTCATCGACATCGTAAATATCGCGCACTTTTCCTCGTGTTATAAGAGGAAGTTTCTTTAAATTGGTTTCAAAAACTGAATTTGCCATGTGTTTTAGCCACGTTGTACTCTAAATATAAAATTTAGAACCTCTTTGCTTAAAATGTTGCGAAAGAAGCCTTAAATAAAGGATATTTAGAGTCCACCCCCCCTGTTTTTTGCTGTTTTGTATTACAAAACTAACAATATCCCTTGCTTTAACCAACATCGACACTTCCTTCGGAAGGTGTAACGATATACTTTTTAACGCCTAGGGCGTACAAAAAAGCAAAAAACAGGGGGGGTGGACTATTAAAAGTATTAAAAACAGCTGTTTTAGCCCAATTTAACAACTATTTATGTGTTTCTTATCTGTTTATGAGCGTATTCTACTAAATTTTCTATAAATTATCAGAGCTTCCTTAAGAATTGCAGTGAATCTTCTAAGTGATGATATGTTCATTCTCAAAGAGGCTTTCAATTGTCTCTCTATCACGAATGACGGTTGTGTTTTTACCATCAACCAGCACTTCAGCGGCACGTGGTCGCGAGTTATAGTTTGATGCCATGCTAAAACCATAAGCACCGACCGAACGTATCGCCAATAAGTCACCTTGTTTAAGGTTTAGCTTGCGATCTTTGCCTAAGAAATCGGCAGACTCACAAATAGGACCAACAATGTCGTAAATTGTATCTGCTTCTTCAACAGCTTCTTTCACGGGCACAATTTCTTGCCACGCTTGGTATAACGCAGGGCGGATTAAATCATTCATTGCTGTATCAACAATGGCAAAGTTCTTTTCGTCGCCATGTTTTAGGTATTCTACCTGCGTGAGTAGCACTGCGGTATTGGCTGCGATGGCTCTACCCGGCTCGATGATGATTTCGTAGTCTTTGATACGCTCATTAGTGAATAGTTCAGCCGTATAGTCAGAAGGCAAGGGTGGATTTTCATCTTGATAACGCACACCTAGGCCACCACCAATATCGAGATGATGGATTGCTATGCCTTGTGCTTTTAATCGGTCAGCCAAAGCAATCAAGCGCTCCAGCGCATCCATAATAGGTGATAGCTCCGTAAGCTGAGAGCCGATGTGACAATCAATGCCTGTTACATTTATATTCGGCATGGATGCAGCTTGCTGGTAAACGCCTTCAACAATATCAATATCAATACCAAACTTATTGTCTTTTAAGCCTGTCGATATATAAGGATGCGTTTGTGCATCAACATCAGGATTTACGCGAATTGAAATAGTGGCAACTTTACCCATACTGCCCGCGACATCGTTTAAGCGTTCTAGCTCACCGATAGATTCGATATTAAAACAACGGATACCGACTTCAAGCGCGCGTTGCATTTCATCGCTGCGTTTACCGACACCTGAGAAAACTACTTTGGCAGGATCACCACCCGCTTTTAAAACACGCTCAAGCTCACCGACCGAAACAATATCAAAGCCAGAACCTAATCGCGCCAATAAATTGAGTATGCCAATATTTGAATTGGCTTTAACGGAATAGCAGATAAGGTGTGGTTGATCGCCAAATGCATCATTAAACGCATGCCAATGACGCTCAAGCGTTGCACGTGAATATACAAAACACGGCGTACCATATTTGTTAGCAAGACTTTGTAAATCAACATCCTCTGCGAAGAGTTGTCCATTTTTATAATTGAAGTAATCCATATTCGTTATTTTGCTGATGTTGTAACAGAGGTTTTATTAGATGAGCTACTTGGTAAGACTAAATCGCCTTTATTGCCGCAGCCTGATAATTGTGTGGTGATGCTAATAAACGCAAGACCGCCTAACATAGCGATAAAAGCCCAGTTTACCCAGCACGTGCCTTTTAATATTTTAAGAAAGTTTTTCATAAGGTCTAGAATTATACCGATTCTTTAAGCATTGCTCTAATAAAGTTGTAGAGAATTCATCTTAAAAATAACAAGTTTTTCAGAGAGTTAAAGTAAGCACGCAGAAAAGTTTGAATAAAGGTTCATTTATTTTGAAATTATTTTGAACTAACTTGAATAATAAGCATCTGACTATTTATATGGGGGATTATTTCCTTACCTCCATATTAGGTTCTAGGTGGGATTACGGTTGATACACTTCAGCTACGCATATCTTCTCCCCGTAGTTCACCCTAGAGCCATTTTTTAAATTAAATGTTTTTTCCTTCATGAAAAACAAACAAAAAAAGAGAGCCATTTGGCTCTCTTTTTTTGTGATTAAAGGTTTTAAACCTCTAACTAAAGTGCTGTTCAGGTTACCTCTTGTGCTCGCCAGATCAAGGCGGGGAAAAGCAAGCTTGCTACTGCAAGTGCTTTGCCCCAACAAAGAGCTGGTGAATAGTAGAGGTGAGCTGAGTAGTACAACCTACTGGTTGTTGGTGAACTCTGGATATGCTTCCATACCACACTCACCAATATCAACACCTTCGTACTCTTCTTCTTCCGATATTCTAATGCCGAATACCATCTTGATAATTAACCAAACGATGAATGAAGCAACAAATACCCAAACAAAGATAGTAGCAGCGCCAACTAATTGACCCAAGAAGTTAGCACCATCGTTCGTCCAAGGCACGATCATTACGCCGAAGAATCCGACAGTACCATGAACCGAGATAGCACCTACTGGATCATCAATCTTCATCTTATCTAACGCAAGGATAGAGAAAACAACGATTAGACCACCGATACCACCGATAATTAATGCTTGTAGTGGAGTAGGTGTAGATGGCTCTGCAGTGATAGCCACTAAGCCTGCTAATGCGCCGTTAAGCGTCATTGTTAAATCAGCTTTGCCGAACATTAAACGTG